>CALIHL010000149.1 GCA_938022935.1 uncultured Saprospiraceae bacterium | reverse complement strand
AAAGCCATCATCACCTTTTATAAGAATAGGGCCAGTTACAATCTCTTTTTGGGACAGGGATGCAGTCATATCCTGTATCCAAGTAGCAGGGCAAACACAGTCACCATCTGTCTGAAGAATAACATCATACTTTGACTCTTTGATTGCGTAGTATTGTCCTGCTTTCTTGTATGAATTTTTGAAAGATTCTAAGTCGTAATCTGCCAATCTTAAAACCAGTAGATTATTAATGCCCAATGACTCGGCGATAGCTACCGTCTTATCATCTGAATGGTCATCCATTAAGATAATCTCATAATCTTGATTCTTATAATTATTAGCTGCGATGGACTGAAGACATGCTTTGATTGACTCTTCTTCATTACGAGCTATAACAACTACGCTTACCTTTTTAGTTTGGCTACTGGATTGATCAATAGTTGAATCACGCGCCCATTGGATAGTGGCACTACAAGTTATGATCAGATAAAGACCAGAAAATAAGCCTGCAACTATTAGAATCGATGACAACTATAGGTGTATAGTTAGAATACGTCTTTGTAATTATTGTCTACCTTTTTCTCGTACTGCTTAATCTCAGATAGATCCAAGAAGTCATCTTGCACTTCTTCGTATGGTGTAAACGCTGTGTCCTTCATAGGATTGGACACGCCTCTTGTTGCCAATGCTCTTAGCAATAAAAAGATAGAAACAACTGGAAAACCGATTACAGAGAAAAGAATTGCCACTAAACCAAAGATAGGATTGCGCTTGACGGAACCTATCAGCCACTTACCATATCCAAGGACCACTTTATAGTTGATGATCAATGCAGCAACAAATACCAGTGGTGCCACAAAAGAGAGTAGCTTAAAGACACTCTTTGCCACCCAAAAAAGTAGTACTACTATAAATGCAAAGCCGACCAATAGTACTATTGGATTGGCCTTAGTAAAACCGAACATCTTATTAGTTGACATGGTCGTCTTCTTTTATGAGCTCAATGTAACAACTCGTGTTAACTCGTATCCTCAATTTAGATAAATATCTTGAGATAATGGATGAACATCTTTAAACCAATGATTCTTCGGTAGCGAACTGCATATCATATAGTTCGCGGTACTTTCCTTCAGGAACTTCCATCAATGATTGGTGATTACCAAACTCTATGATCCTTCCTTTTTCCATAACCATTATATAGTCTGCGTTTCTGATGGTTGATAGTCTGTGTGCGATGATGATCGATGTTCTTTTGGAGATCAGCTTTTCTATGGCATACTGGATGACTTCTTCCGTCTCCGTATCAATAGATGAAGTTGCCTCATCTAAGATCAAGATATCAGGATCTACCACCAAAGCCCTTACAAAAGATATAAGCTGTCTTTGCCCCATCGATAAGTTGGCACCACGCTCCATGATCTCATAATCATAGCCATTAGGTAAGGCATCGATATAGCGATCAGCACCGATCGACTTCGCAGCTTGCTCAACCGTTTCACGGCTGATAGAGGCGTCCTTGAGTGTGATGTTATCATATACAGAACCTTGAAACAAAAAGACATCTTGAAGCACAACTGCCATCTTGCTTCTAAGCTGCTTTAACTTGATGGTTTTCAGATCCATATCATCTATCAATACTTCTCCTCCTTCTATCTCATAAAAGCGAGCCAGGACATTGATGATGGTCGTCTTTCCAGATCCTGTACTTCCAACGATAGCGAGCGTCTTCTTTGCATCGAGAAGAAAGCTAACATCTTTCAAGATTCTATTTTCTTCATCGTATGAAAAGTCGACATTCTTAAATTCTACTTTCCCAGAAAGCGCTTCTACTTTGTTGTAGCCATTGTCTTTTATAATCTCCTGTCTGTCCAATTCTAAAAAGACTCGATCTCCTGCGACCATGCCCATCTGTAGTGTGTTGAACTTATCAGCGAGCATACGGACTGGACTGAACAAAAGATTGATATACCAAGGAAAAGCTATCAAGGCACCAAGTGAGACTTGATCTTCGATGACATATGTCGCTCCCAAGTAAACCAAGATGGCTAATGCCAAATAGTTAATCATCTCAACCACCGGAAAGAATATGGCATAGTAAGTAATCGCATCAAGGTTTGCTTGAGTATACTTTCTATTGATCTTTTTAAACTTACGCATCTCCTGCTTCTCAGCATTGAATATCTGGATGATATTCATCCCGGTGATGCGTTCTTGGAGAAAGGCATTCATATTGGATAGCTCACCTCTTACCTTTTCAAAAGCGACCTTAACCTTCTCTTTGAAGATATAAGCTGCAATGATCAGAAGAGGAAATACTGACAACACTAAAAGTGTAAGCTTCCAACTTGTAAAAAACATGATGCCGATCACGGCAAAAATACCCAGCAAATCTGCGGACATAGTGATCAGGCCTTGGGTAAAGACGGTGTTGATTGTTTCAACATCATTGATCGTTCTGGTAGTAACTCTTCCTATGGGCGTTTGATCAAAGTACCTCAGTCTTAATGAAGTGATATGGTTAAAGACATTCTTTCTAAGATCTCTAACAACATATTGCCCCAATAATGAAGAGTAGTAGATCATTGCATATCTCAACGCAACTGCTACAACCACAACAATGAAGAAAACTACGGCCATCTTATACAAGCCTGGGATATCATTGAATAGGATATAGTCATCCACCATGACCGATATCAGAAATGGACGAAGCATAGATATGGGGGCCAAACTAATCGCCAAAACTATAGTCATGACGAATAGTCTCCGGTATGGCGCTGCAAGGCTTACGATCCTTGCTAATAACCCAAAATCAAACTTTTTTTTCTTTTTCTGTTCCGCCATGTAGGTGATCAAAGATAAGCGAAGTCTTGCTGACAAGCTGTTATTACGGCCGTACTTATATTAAAACTTACGCTGATATAAACTTGCTTAATTCTTTGTCAAAAGTTTCTTTGAGATTAGCATCGATAACACCCTTCTTTGGATCAAAACTCTCGAAGAAATTCGGTAAAGAAAAAGAAGCCATCACTTGACCACCCATATAACCAAATCTACCTGTTGCTTGACCAAGTACTGTCGCTCCACCTCTCGCTCCTGGTGAAGTAGACATCAAGAAGAAGGACTTGCCTTCCCATGTATCTCCTTCTATCCGAGACATCCAATCCATGACATTTTTAAAAGCGACGCTATATCCTCCATTGTGCTCTGCAAATGAAATAATGATCCTATCTGCCTCTTTAACATGGTTTTTAAAATCATGAGCCAATTGAGGAATGCCGTTAAGCTTCTCTCGATCTATGCTATAGATGGGCATCTCAAAGTCATTGAGATCGAGAATAGTTATATCAGCTCCGGCTATCTGCCCTGCGGCAAATGTGGCTAATTGTCTATTGATAGAGGTAGAGCTATTGCTAGCACCAAAGGCAAGTATTTTCATGAAAATGTATGTTGTAATAATAAATAACTTCGCGAAGATGAATAAGTTTAGCGTGAGCGCCATCTTATGTGCAGCAGGCTCTTCTGCCAGAATGGGAAGCAAAAACAAACTACTTCTGCCCTATGCTGGTAAGTCGATCATACAACACTGTGTAGCTAATTTATTAGCCGCTGATATAGAAGAGCTAATCGTGGTTGTAGGCTTTCAGTCAGACGCTTTAGAGCTTGAACTTTACGATTTTACGGACGCTATCAAGATTGTCAAAAACGAAGCGTTTCAAACAGGTCATACCTCAAGTATAAAGTGCGGAGTTAGAGCCATGAATAATCATCACTCAGCCTTTTTGATCGGTCTGGGTGATATGCCATTGATCAGCACTAAACACTATGATCAGATCATCAAGCACTTTAAAGAAGCAATGAGGCTCGACAATAACACTATCGCTCGTCCTACATATCAAGGCACCCCTGGACATCCAGTGATTATGTCCACTTCTCATAAAGAAGAGATCTTAAACTGTACTGATCAAGAAGGTTGCCGCAGTGTGATCAAGAGCAACTCTGATCTTCTTTCGCTGATGGAAACCTCTGAAAAGTGTTATATCCAAGACACTGACACCCCAGAATCATATAAATCACTGATTGCGGATAATTTGTAGTCTCCTCAGATATACCTTAATCAAGAGAAAACGTTTACTCTTGTAAGTGATTATGAAAAGAGACCTTTCGATATTAGTTATAGCGCTCTTGATAATGTTAGGAGCATGTACAGCAGATGTGGTTACGCCTTCAGCAGGATGTGACAGCTTTGAGACTAAGTATGCATCAGATGATCCTGATATAGCCACAGTAAAAGATATCATCGATCAGACTTGTGCATACAGCGGATGCCATGATGGTGCAGGTGGTATAGGGCCCGGTGACTATAACAAGTTTAGTAGGATCGTGCAGGATATAGAAAACGGTTCATTTGCCGCAAGGGTGATTACGCAAAGAGATAACCCTTCGCTCGGTATGCCTCCAGATAAATCAGTCTATCCTCAGTCTCAACAAGATTCTCTGAGTCAGATACAATTAGAAATTATAACTTGTTGGCTGCAAGACGGATTTCCAGAATAGAATAAACAACATGAGCGTAGAAGATAAAGTAGTACTCATCACAGGAGGTACTAAAGGTATAGGATTAGGTATCGCAGAAAGCGTAGTAAAAGCTGGTGGCAAAGTAGTCATCACAGGTCGACAACAAGACACTACAGCACACATCGCTGATCGGTTAAACGAAGCCCATGGAGATTGTGCGATAGGCGTTGCTGCTGATGTAAGAAAACTTGAAGACCAAAAGATAGCTGTCAAAGCGGCTATCAGCAAGTGGGGAAAGCTGGATGTCGCTATTGCAAATGCTGGTGTAGGACACTTTGCTTCAATAGAGGACTTAACTCCTCAACAATGGACTGAAGTCATGGATATCAATATGACAGGACCATTCTATACGATCAAAGCAGCACTGGAGGAATTAAAAAGAAGTAGAGGATACTATCTAACTATATCGAGTCTTGCGGGTACCAACTTCTTCGCAAATGGTTCAGCATATAACGCGAGCAAGTTTGGCCTGGTAGGCTTCACGCAAGCGGTGATGCTTGATCTAAGAAAGCATGGCATCAAAGTATCGACGATCATGCCTGGTTCAGTAGCTACTTACTTTAATGGTCACATACCTTCTGTTGAAGATGCTTGGAAGATCCAACCAGAGGACATCGGCCAGATCGTCGTTGATCTACTCAATATGAATCCAAGAACACTCCCAAGTAAGATTGAAGTAAGACCGAGCAATCCAGGAGGCAAATAGGAATAATTCCCTTTTTGTTATATCGTTTTAGCTAAACGGCAACTTATCCAAGCTGACATTGCCGCCCGTGATGATCAATCCAACTTTTTTGTTGGCAAACTTTTCAGGCTTTGTCATGACTGCTGCCAGTGAAGTAGCACTTGAAGGTTCGATGATGATCTTCATACGTTCCCATACCAATCGCATCGCTTCTATGATCTTCTCTTCCGATACGAGTACAATCTCATCGATCATCGACTTGATGATCGGGAAGTTTTTGTCTCCCAACTGAGTTCTTAATCCATCCGCTATTGTATCAGGTTTAATAGAAGGTTGGATCTCTCCAGTCTGCAAGGATCTATAGGCATCATCTGCATTAGCAGGTTCTGCACCTACAACTTTAGTTCTCGGAGCATAATACGAACAAGCCAAACAGGCTCCTGCCCCTACTCCACCTCCGCCTATAGGAGATACGACAAAGTCAAGTGAAGGTATCTGATCAAGCAGTTCTAAAGTCATCGTGCCTTGGCCTAAGATGACCTGTGTATCATTGGATGGGTGAACAGGAGTTGCTCCAGTATCTGCGATCACTTTTTCTAAAGCAGCCTCTCGATCAGCCAAGGTAGATGGGCACAAGATGACCTTCCCTCCATACTGCTTTACTGCTGCGACCTTTACTTTTGGTGCATTCTCTGGCATAACGATGTAGGCATCTATATCGAGACTTTTTGCAGCAAGTGAAAGTGCTTGAGCAAAATTGCCTGAAGAATGAGTTGCGACTCCTTTTGCTTTTTGATCAGGAGACAATTGTAAAACCGCATTGGTTGCTCCTCTTATCTTATAAGCTCCACCTTTTTGGAAGTTGTCACATTTGAAATATAAGGAGCATCCACAGATCTCATCGATCATCGTAGAAGTCATCACTGGTGTCCGATGTATGAGCGGCTTTACTCTGATCATCGCATCATCTAAGGCAGCTTGAGTAGGTATCATATTTCACGTAAGTATGGTCGTCTTAAATGTAAGAGAAAAAGATGGCTAGCACCTCATCTAATCACCTTCCGACCCTCATCCGTGCTAATTGCTTGCGGCCATCTTGATAGCCAAGATCAAGATTGGATATGATTCTTTCATGTTTGAATGACAACGGACTGCCCAAGAGTCTGGACGGTCGCACATAGTACATATCAACATCTCCTTTGACTCTTATGTTGGGCCAGACGTGGCGTGCCATGGTTACATCTACGACGATGATCTTGTTGACCTTGGTGTTGTTCTTAAAAAAACTGAGGGGACGATTGTCTACAATGCCTCCGTCCAAAAACAAACGATCTTCTATCCGATGAGGTTGGAAGACTGGGAAGGTTGAACTTGCGATGATATATTCTACCAACTGATCTTGCGGGATATCCTCTTTAGAAAGATAAAGCGCCTTTCTCTTTTTTATATCAAAGGTTACAAGTCCAAAATCGAGCGCTGAGCTACGAATAGCCTCTTCCTCAATCGATGCTCTGATCATCTCTTTTAAAGGAGAAACATCTACGCCTCTATTGCGAAAGGCTCCCTTCAACCAGTTCAGATAAAGCTTCCGATTAGATACACTCGGGAGATCATCCGGCATGTTTGCGAATACCTTAGCATAGTTGATGTTCTGCCAGATATCTAAGGCCAATTGCATATTACCTTGGACAAAGGCGGCACCATTGATAGCACCGACGGAAGTTCCATAGACAGCGCTGATCTTTTGATCCAAGCCCATATCGATCAAGGCTTGCCACACTCCTATCTGAAAGCTTCCTCTTGATCCGCCTCCTGAAAAAACAAGCCCTATGTTATCTTCTGCTTCCATCGATCAACTAAACGCTTAGATTCTTCTATTGGTACATGATCGACACAATCGTTATATTGGACAATATCTAATGATTATAACAATGGGAATATCCTCCATCAAAGATTGGGCAGAAGAAGATCGTCCCAGAGAGAAAATGCTCCTCAAAGGCAAATCATCTCTAAGTGATGCAGAGCTAATCGCCATCCTACTAGGTTCTGGATCAAGGGACGAATCCGCAGTTTCTCTTGCAAAGCGGATACTCAATGACTCTTCTACTTTAGATGAACTGGGCAGAAAGCCGCTGGACTTCTTGATGTCATATAAAGGCATAGGAGAGGCAAAGGCAATCACGGTAGCTGCAGCTTTAGAGTTAGGTAGAAGAAGACAAATAACGCAAGGGGACCAAAAAGCGAAAATCTCAAGTAGCAGAGATGCCTATAACATCTTAGGTCCTATGCTTTCTGATCTCAGCCAAGAGGAATTTTGGATCATCTGCCTGAACAATGCCAATCAAGTGATCTCGAAAGATAAGATCAGTCTGGGTGGGGTCAGCACTACTTTGGTAGATGCGAAAGTGGTATATGCGCAAGCGCTTAGACAAGGTGCATCATCGATCATACTCTTTCATAATCACCCTTCAGGTCAGCTAAAACCTAGTCAAGCCGATATCAGACTAACCGAAAAATTGACAGCTGCTGGCAAGGTTATGGATATCAGAGTTCAAGATCACTTGATCATCGGTCACAGAGGATATTATAGCTTCATGGATGAAGGGCTGATGTGATATCTGATATCAGTCTTAATGCTATCTTCGGAGCATAATGCCTACATAAACAGGACTATGCTACGGATCAATAAATTGCTTTTTGTTATCTCCCTATTCTTGTTCTTTTCTTCTTGCAAAGAGACTAAGACCATAGATCATCTTGCTCATATCACAGACAGTGAAGTTAAATCGAAACTCGCTGATGCATGTGCTAGCTCTGGAGGATTGGATAATTATATGTCGATAGATAGCATCATTTATGACAAACGCAGCGTTTTATATCTAGCTGATGGCGGCGTAGAGAGTGAAGTCAGACAGCATCATGCTTACAAGATCAATCCTGAGTTATCAGGTGTTATATCATGGTCTGATTCTATAGGAGATCATAGCATCGTTTATAATGAGTCAGTACCCTATAAAACACTCAATGGCAAGAAGATCCCTAACTCAGCAAAGTCGGCAAAGCAGAGTTTTATGAGTAGCTATTATGTTTTGTTTTTACCATTTAAATTGATCGATCCAGGAGTGAATCTAACTTACGAAGGAACAACAGATGTTGATGGTATTAAGGCCGATATGATTAAAGCAACTTACGCACCAGCCGTCCATGACAACCATAGCACTGATGACGAATGGACTTTCTTCTTGAATCAAAAAGATGGAAGTGTCTTGTCTAACTTGGTATATCATCCACCGACATACGCATATATAGAAAACACAGAATACACAGACGAATACCCTCTGAGAATGAACACTTACCGACAGACTTGGAGAACCGATAAAAATAGAAACAAGGAATATCTACGTGGGGAGTTCTGGTACAGCAATTATAAATTCACAAAGAAGTAGGCTGGCTTAATGTACGTTCCTTCGATCCACAATGCTAATGATCCGTCCGATGTATATGACTATATACGAGCTAATGGATTTGCAACATTAGTAAGCGAACATGAGGGCAAGCAGATGGCAACGCACTTACCATTGATGCTTAATCAAGATAAGCATGGTGATTATAATTTGTTAGGCCATATCGCTGTCGCAAATGAACAAAAAGTAAGCTTTGACGAGCAAAAGGAAGTCCTTGCCATCTTTATGGAACAGCATGCTTACGTCTCTTCATCTTGGTATAATCATGTGAATGTCCCCACTTGGAATTATGTAGCGGTACATGCATATGGACCTGCTTCCATCATCAGTGGCAAAGATCTTTATAGTGCCATGTCTCAATTAGTCGATCAATATGAAGATGGGCGTCCTGCAAGATTCAACATGACTGACATGTCAGAAGAGATGATGAAAGCTCATCTAAAAGGTGTTGTAGGTTTTTCTATAAAAATAGAAAGAATAGAATCCTCTTATAAGCTCAGCCAGAATAGGAAAGATGAAGATTATAAAAATGTCATCGATCAATTAGATAAAACAGGAGACAAAGGAAGTCAAGACATTGCTCAACAGATGAAGAAACTAAGATCTTGAATATTATAACTAGGCTACTTATAACGCAACTGGTCATATCCTATGCAATATTAGGACATGCGCAAGGAGAAGCAGTCGATCCCCTCGACAACATTGAGATCTCTATTCTTACTTGTGGACCAGGAGATGACATCTATAGTTTGTTTGGCCATACAGCACTTCGTGTCAATGACAAAAACAGAAACCGTGATGCTGTTTACAATTGGGGGACATTTGATTATGGGGAACCTACAATTGAAGGCCGTCTAAAGTTCACTAAGAACTTTCTTAAAGGAAAGTTGCCATATGCATTAAGTGCATATCCTTTTGAGAGGTTTAAAAAAGAATATGATTACTATCAAAGATCTGTCGACGAACAAGTATTGCAACTCAGTAGCTCAGAAAAGAAGGCAATCTTTGACAAGTTGCTCATTAATATGCAACCGCAGAATCGAACATACGCTTATGACTTTTACTTCGACAACTGTGTTACCAGGCCAAGAGATATTATAGAAGAAGCGACAGAAGGATTTTCTTATCCAACGCTCAATGATGAAACAACGACCTTCAGAGGCCTACTCCACGAAAATCTTAAGAATCATCCTTGGACCCAATTTGGGATGGACATCGTACTGGGCACACAATCAGAAGCAAAAGCAACTGCTAAACATCAGATGTTCTTACCCGATTATTATAAAAGGTATATCGATGAGAGTACAACCTCTTCTGGGCCTATCGTATCTCAGAGAAATAACATCTTAGATTTTAAGAACACGTCAAGTTCGTCTTGGTGGACACCCCTTAGATTGTTTATCATCTTATTAGTTGTAGAGCTCATAGGTTTCTTTTTATTCTACATCTCAGGTGATCGCGGCTTTTTATATTGGTTTGATGGATTATGGTTTATTGGACTGTCTATATGCACACTGACCTTTTTGTTCTTATGGACAAGCACTGCACATACGGTTTGTTATAATAATTGGAATCTGCTTTGGGCGAGCCCTTGGGTGCTACTTTACTTTTTCAAAAACAAGATGGTTTCTGACATTGGACTCTATCTCACTTTACTGACTTCAGTAATTGTTTTAGCTGGATGGTCTTTTATCCCTCAACAATATAATCTCGCCATTATCCCTATAGTATTGGTTAGCACTATAAAATGTATCCGCTTGCTTCGCGTTAGCAAATGGATGGATCAAATAATACGTCCAGTAGGTGTAGCCGTTGTTTTCTTATGTCTAAGTGTACAACTCTCAGGACAGAAAATAGATGGCATCACGATGGTTGCACCACCACAGGAGTTTAAGACGGATCCGATGGAGGACATACAAGATGTTCATGCTGATTGGGTAGCATTGGTTCCATTTGGATTTAGTAGAAGTGGCCAAGCTCGAGTAAGTTATGGATCTAAGAGCCAATGGTGGGGAGAGCGCAAAGAAGGCATAGAAGCATCGGTCAAACTTGCAAAAGGAAAAGACCTTAAAGTCATGCTCAAACCACAGGTCTGGATACCAGGAGCTTGGGTCGGAGAAGTTGATTTTGACACAGAAGAAGATTGGAAAATCTGGGAAGATAGTTACCGAAGCTATATCATGTCTTTTATAGATATCGCGATTGAGTATAATGTAGATCTATTTTGTGTAGGTACAGAATATCGAGTTGCAGTAAAGAAAAGAGAAGCTTTCTGGAGAAGCTTAATCAAAGACATTAAGAAGGTCTACTCCGGTAAACTCACATATTCTTCTAACTGGGACTCTTATGACAAAGTGCCCATCTGGGACGCTTTGGACTTTGTAGGTATCAGTGCTTACTTTCCGCTAACAGAAGTGGAGACACCACCAACCATGATGCTAACTTATAGATGGAACAAGCACATAAAGAAGCTTAGAAAATTCAGTTCCAAAAACGACCGTAAGATTCTTTTTACCGAGTACGGATACTTATCGGTAGATGGCGCTGCAGGCAAGACCTGGGAGTTAGAAAAAGAGGTTCGCTCGTTAGCAATCAACGAGCAAGCCCAAGCCAACGGTTATGAAGCGCTCTTCAGATCTTTTTGGAAAGAAGACTTCTGGGCTGGCGGTTTTTTATGGAAGTGGTTTCCAGATGGCCATGGTCATGAAGGCTATCCCGAACGAGATTATACTCCTCAAAACAAAAAAGCACAGAAGGTCCTATCAGAATGGTATGGCAAATCAGAATAACATGAAGACGTTTTATAAAACATCAGAATTAGTAAAGCACATTAAGGAGCTAAAAGCGCAAGGCAAGACGATTGGCTTTACTCCAACTATGGGGGCACTGCATAATGGTCACTTTACGCTTGTGAAAAGAACAGGCGAAGAGAACGATATCAGTGTTTGTAGCGTCTTCGTTAATCCTACACAGTTTAATGCTGCTTCTGATCTGGATAAGTATCCCAGAACATTAGAAAGTGATGCTGCAGGATTAGAATCAATCGGCTGTGATATACTTTATGCTCCGACAGAAGAAGAGATATATCCTAACGGCTCTGACTATGAAGTTGAAGTAGATCTCAACGACTTAGATAAAGAGATGGAAGGCGCACATCGACCAGGACATTTCGAAGGAGTAGTTCAGGTGGTAAAGCGACTCATAGAAGTGACCAGTTGTGACAAACTGTATATGGGCCAGAAGGACTTTCAACAATTTACAATCATAAGACAGATGATTAAAGATCTAAACATAGATACCGAGCTTGTCGTCTGCCCTATCGTCAGAGATGAAGATGGTTTGGCTCAAAGTTCTCGCAATGTGAGACTGCTTCCGAAACATCGAAAAAAGGCCTCCATCATTCACAGAGTATTAGAACAAGCTCAGCAATGGATCAATGAAGGTAGAAGTCCAATTGAGATCACATATAAAGCAATGGAATATCTTGAAATCCCAGGTTTTAAGCCAGAGTACTTTGATATTGTTGATGGTAAGACGCTTAAAAAAATAACAAGCTCAGAAAAGGTTGACCTAATTGTAGCATGCACCGCTGTTTGGGCCGGAGATGTAAGGTTAATAGATAATATGGTTTTAAAAGGCACATTATAACGGCATAGCAAGCACACAACCTTCTTCTATTGCAAGAATCAAAACTCAAAACCTTTCTACAAGTCCTTGTCTTTACAATCATTGGCGCTGCCATTTTGTACTTCATGTGGCAGTCACAAGGAAGTGCATATGCTGAAGACTGTACATTGAGAGGTGTCGCATCAGAAGACTGCTCGCTCTTTGACAAGTTGGTTAGCGACTATAAAAATGCCAATATATTCTGGCTCATCATTATCTCGATTTGTTTTACACTCAGTCAACTATTCAGATCTATAAGATGGAAGTTGATGTTACAGCCCATGGGATATGAGATATCTCATTTCAATTCATTTGCAACATTGATGGTGGGATATTTTGCCAATCTGGGTGTGCCGCGGATCGGAGAGTTTGTAAGAGCTGGGATGATCAGCAAATACGAAGATGTACCTGTTGAAAAAGCTTTCGCCACTATTGTTGTAGAGAGAATAGTCGATGTAATCATGTTATTGATTATGATCACTTTGGGATTGATCTTTCATTATGAAAAGCTATGGGGCTATATCACTGAGCATATCTCCTTATCGACTTCTACTCTACTTGTTGGTCTCGGAGTATTGGTCATAGCAGGCATTATTGGCCTTGTTGTTTTGAAAAAGATATTATTATTGGATAATGAGAAGTTACATCCACTCGCTCGAAAAATTAAAGGTCTAATAGAGGGTTTTGTCGATGGCCTACTTTCTATAAAAGATATACCACAAGTTGGGATGTTCATCTTCTACTCTATTGGCATATGGGTTATGTATTACCTTATGCATTATCTAGCCTTTTTCTCATTTGAGCCAACCGCTCATCTCGGACCTTTGGATGGCCTTTTGGTTTTTGATTTTGGAACACTGGGCATTGTGTTTCCATCCCCAGGCGGCATGGGCAGTTATCACTTCATGATAAAAGAAGCACTCTTATTATTTGATGTAAATGCAGTCGACGGCTTTTCTTTTGCTATGATTAGCTTTTTTACACTGACTATCTTTTGTACTATTTTACTGGGCCTGATCTGTTTAGTTTTACTACCTATCATCAATCAAAAGAATAGAAAAACTGATCAATGAACAAAGCACCGACATTTGTAACCGTTGATTCATTTGAAGAAGATGTAACATCCAAAAAGGTGGTTTTCACCAATGGTTGTTTTGACATTCTACACAAAGGTCATATCTCTTGCTTAGAGAACTCCAAGGCACTTGGTGATATTCTTATTGTAGGACTCAATAGTGATGACTCCGTCAGAAGATTGAAAGGAGATGAAAGACCCATCAACTCGTGGGTCGATAGAGCACTTGTATTATCACGTCTTCGATGTATCGACTATGTAGTTGGATTTGATGAGGACACGCCTATCGATTTAATTCAATCTCTCAAGCCTGACGTCATAACTAAAGGTGGAGATTACAAAGACTCAGAGATGATCGGCAGTGACTTTGTAAAGTCATACGGAGGCGAAGTTGTCATCTTACCTTATATCGATGGTTACTCTACCACCAAGATTATAGACGGCAAAATTCAAAGCACTGCTGAAATAAATAATAGAATAGCCCATATAGCCTTAGTTGTAGATGACTACGATGATGCTATCGAGTTTTACACTCAGAAGTTAGACTTTGAGTTATTAGAAGACACGAAGTTGAGTGAAGAAAAACGATGGGTTATAGTTGCGCCAAGAGGGGCACAAGAATGTAGCTTACTCCTTGCCAAAGCAGCTAACGAACAGCAAGTCAAAAGTGTAGGCAACCAAAGTGGTGGTCGAGTATTTCTATTCTTATTCACTGAGGATTTCTCAAGAGATTATGAAAAACTCAAAAGTAGAGATGTCAAGTTTGTGCGTCCTCCACAGGAATATGACTATGGCACAGTGGCTGTCTTTAAAGATTTATATGGCAACATGTGGGACTTGCTTCAACCCTCCCCAAAAAACAAAGGTTGGATCAACCGCTAGAGCCACGCTTACATACATAAGAATTATCTTTGATAGAAATATCATGTCCTTATGATCCTCAAAGAGATAACTGACTACTTAGAACAAGTGGCACCACTACGATTTCAAGAAAGCTATGACAATGCTGGCTTGATCGTGGGCGATAGGGATATGGAAGTATCAGGAGTGATGGTCTCGCTAGATGCAACTGAAGCTGTGATCGAAGATGCGATAGCCCAAAACTGCAATGTCGTCGTATCTCATCACCCTATTGTTTTTAAGGGCATCAGAAAGTTTAACCCTCATTACTATGTGGATAAAGCGGTCATCAAAGCCATCAAGCATGATGTAGCTCTTTACGCTATACATACCAACCTTGACAATGTGCTTCAAGATGGTGTCAATCAAAAGATAGGACAGCGACTTGGACTCTCTGACATCAAACCGCTGAAGCAACATCCAGCTGGACCCATGGAAACAGCTTATGAACTGGGCTCAGGCGCTATAGGATCTGTATCCCCAGGTATGAGTGGATCAGAGTTCATCTCGTATGTTAAAAAGAGGATGTCGCTTAAAGTCATCAAACACACTAAAATCCTGGAAAATGAGATCACAAAAGTGGCCTTATGCGGTGGATCAGGAAGCTTCCTGTTACCACAAGCGATAAGTGCTGGTGCACAGGTATTTATCACTGCAGACTACAAGTATCATGAGTTCTTCGATGCTAATGGAGAGATCATGATAATGGACATAGGACATTATGAGAGCGAGTACTATACCATAGAGCTATTACATGAGCTTTTATCTAAGAAATTCCCTAACTTCGCGGCCCGTTGCACTAAAGTGGTAACGAACCCAGTTTTTTACTCATAATATCTAGTATGGCGAAGACGACAAAAGGTGTTTCTGACAAACTAAGACAAGTCTATCAACTTCAATTGATTGACTCTAAGATTGATAAGATCCAAGTACTTAAAGGTGAACTACCGATCGAAGTAAGTGATCTCGAAGATGAGATCGTTGGCTTGGAAACACGTATCAACAAATTAAAAGAAAAGATAGCGGACATAGATCACGACATCAGTTCTCATAACGCTAATATCAAGGAATCTACTTTGCTTATCGAAAGATATGAGAAGCAACTGGATGATGTAAAGAACAATCGTGAGTACGAAGCTTTGACAAAGGAGATCGAGATGCAGAATCTTGAGATACAACTGTCAGAGAAGAAAATCAAAGATGCTTCTTTATCTAAAGAGACAAGAGACACTACTCTTGCTGAGGCCAACGAAAAACTTGCTGGAAAGCAAGAGAACTTATCTGTCAAGAAAGTTGAGCTTGAGAAGATCATCCAGAAGACGGATGCTGAAGAGAAGAAATTAAGAAAAAGCTCAGATAAGGCGAGAGCAGATATCGATGAGCGCATACTTAAGTCATACGATCGTATCAGAGGACGTTACCGCAACGGTCTAGCAGTTGTAACGGTCAAGAGAGACTCTTGTGGTGGTTGTTTTAACAGGATACCACCCCAGCTTCATATCGAGATTGGCTTGTATAAAAACCTCATGGCTTGTGAGCACTGTGGTAGAATACTAGTTGACGACGTTATCGCTGAAGAACTCGAAGCAGCAGTCGCTTAAGCGATTACCCAGTTACATATCATAGATTGTCACTGATATAGGAGAGACTTTCTTCTATATCCTCATATACTTCAAACGCTCGGTTGAAGTAAAAATACCATAATGCACCTGCAACTAAGAAGGCAAGTCCATAAGCCATAGTCGAAGAGTCAAAAGGTATGGTACCAAGGCCTACCTCATGAAGCTTGATCAGTAAGACAGGCGAGAATATGATATAGAATAAAGAGACAAGTAAAAGCCGTGATCTCTTTATATCCATCGCCTTTTCTAGGTAAGACATCTTTAACTGTATGAACTCTTTAGAGTTTGAGGTAGGAGAGACCTTCTGTGGAGTCTCGTTTTGACTTTCGGTTATCACAACGTTCATCCTATAGTTCGCTAAAGCAAATGCGGCACCCATAAGAACAAGTAAGATGATATCAGATGTATAGGTACCATACTTGATCATGTGCCAAACCAAGATGGCTGCGAGCGGTGCGGCTAAGAGGATGTAGTGGATCCTGGCGTTTTCTTGATCACCTCTATTACGTAAGCTTTCGATTATCTTATTGACCTCTTCTTGAAGAATGACATACTTGTCATCAGAGGCAACATCAGAATTACTTTGATTTTTAAAGAGATTGACCTTTTTTACAATCTCCTGATAGCGACTCTTGCGGTACATGGCATCCATAAATCAGATATATAAAGCTAGTATGATCAGACATACTGCAGTCGGATGCATGAATATAAGCAATATATATAGTAGGAACTCCTTAAGAAACTTCTTGAAGGCCTCTGACAAGCAAAGAAACTTCATCATTGATGACTTCGACAAAGCCTCTTTCGATCGTATAAGAAGACTTAGCACCTTGATCATCAAGTACTCTTACTTCACCTTCTACTAAAGAAGAAACAATAGGTGCGTGACCACTAAGTATCTCAAACTGGCCAGACGTCCCTGGCACCTTTACAGATTTGATCGTTCCTGCAAATACTTCTTTCTCTGGAGTTAGGATGACTAAGTTCAATGCTAAGAGTTTATAAGTTTATTCACAAAGGATTAAGCATTTGCTTCAGCAAGCATCTTCTCACCTTTAGCTATTGCTTCATCGATGTTACCTACCAAGTTAAAGGCTGACTCTGGGTATTGATCTACTTCACCATCCATAATCATATTAAATCCTCTAATCGTCTCTTCAATCGGTACAAGTACGCCTTCAAGGCCCGTAAACTGCTCCGCTACGTGGAACGGCTGAGACAAGAATCTCTGTACACGTCTTGCTCTTGTTACGATCAACTTATCTTCATCAGACAATTCTTCCATACCAAGGATGGCGATGATATCTTGAAGTTCTTTATATCTCTGAAGGATGTTAATCACCTTGAATGCTGTGTTATAGTGCTCATCACCTATGATCGCTGGATCAAGGATACGTGATGTACTATCAAGCGGATCAATCGCGGGGTAGATACCTTCAGATGCAAGCTTTCTACTCAATACTGTAGTTGCATCAAGGTGAGCAAACGTCGTTGCTGGAGCTGGATCCGTTAAATCATCTGCAGGTACATATACTGCCTGTACAGATGTGATAGATCCTCTCTTTGTCGATGTTATACGCTCTTGCATCACACCCATCTCAGTTGCCAATGTAGGTTGGTAACCCACGGCTGATGGCATACGTCCCAGAAGTGCTGACACCTCTGAACCTGCTTGAGTAAATCTGAATATATTGTCAATAAAGAATAAGATATCTCTTCCTCCTGAAGGATCAGACAGGTCTCCATCTCTATAGTATTCTGCTACTGTAAGACCAGAAAGTGCAACTCTTGCACGTGCTCCTGGTGGCTCATTCATCTGACCAAATACCAACGTTGCTTTAGAGTCTTTAAGTGCTTCTTTATCAATCTTAGATAAATCCCATCCTCCCTCTTCAAGAGAATGCATAAACTCATCGCCATACTTAATTACATCCGACTCCAGCATCTCTCTAAGTAGATCGTTACCCTCACGTGTACGCTCTCCTACTCCTGCAAATACTGATATACCTTCATATGCTTTGGCAATGTTGTTGATCAACTCCATGATCAATACCGTCTTGCCTACACCGGCTCCTCCAAATAAACCAATCTTACCTCCTTTGGAATAAGGCTCGATCAAGTCAATTACTTTGATACCCGTAAAAAGAACTTCCGTCTCAGTACTTAGGTCTTCATATAATGGCGGCATCCTGTGTATCGGATAAGCCTGATCATCGATAACAACATCTCCTATACCGTCAATAGCTTCACCGACAACGTTAAAAAGTCTTCCTTTGATTGCTTCACCTGTAGGCATCGCAATCGGCCGACCTATATCGGTAACAGACATACCTCTTGTCAATCCATCTGTCGCATCCATGGCAATCGCGCGGATACTATTCTCACCGAGGTGCTGTTGACACTCAAGGATCAATTTTTCACCATTGGGTTTTTCAATTGAAAGTGCATTGAGGATCTCTGGTAGAACTGCATCTTCAAAACTTACATCTACAACTGGTCCAATGATTTGCTTGATTTGTCCAACGTTTGCCATGCTATAATTGCCTTTTAAAATTTGCGCGAAGATAGTGCTATATCCTTGGTTTTGTTGAGATGTTGAAAGAAAAAATATCAGGGAATGAGATTGTTGGCAGACTCCTTAAAACAATGAAAGATAATGGGCGATTACTCGCAAATGAAGTATAAAATATGTCCTAAGAAT
>CALIHL010000148.1 GCA_938022935.1 uncultured Saprospiraceae bacterium | reverse complement strand
TTTATTAGCTGGATCCATCTGATAAGTTTTTTTATCCTTAGGAACATCGCTACGATCGACTGGCGCACTATCAAGAGCATCTCTAAAAGGGCCATATAAAGCACTTGCATACTTGGCAGTGTAAGACATAATACCGGTATCCATAAAACCCTCTTCATCTAAGGCTTCACGGATGGCTCCTATGCGTCCATCCATCATATCTGAAGGACCCAATATATCGAACCCTGCTTCTGCCTGGAGGACTGACATCTGCTGCAAGAGTGCCACAGTTGCATCGTTATCAACACGTCCATCTACAACGAGACCATCGTGCCCATCACTGCTATAGGGGTCGAGCGCTACGTCGCTGATTAAAGTTATATGCGGATATGCATCTTTAATTTGTCTAGCTACTCTGAGATAGTAGTTATCTCTATTGGTGCCATAACTGCCCAATCCATCTTTTAAACCTTCTTCTATCTTTGGAAAGATCATGAAGGACTTTAGTCCAAGATCCACACATGCACCTATCTCTTCTATTAGTGTATCTAGTGACCATCGATAATTTCCCGGTAGGGAGTTTATCTCTTCCTTAACACCTTTGCCTTCTTGGACAAACATCGGATAGACTAAGTCATCTGGAGTAACTTTTGTCTCTCTCACTAAATCTCTAATAGCGGCACTCTTTCTATTACGCCTTGGTCTCTCTAACATCATAATCTCTCTACTTTTCAGTTATATCGGGTCTAGAAGATTTCTTTTTCGGATTTGGAGGTACTGGATCATCACCCCATCCACCCCACGGCCCACAACTTGCCAATCTCTTTGTACCCAACCAAAGTCCTTTTAATGGTCCCCACTCCAAAAGTGCATCTGCCATATAATGAGAACAAGAGGGTTCATACCTACACCTCATGCCAAATACACCGCTTAGTATAGGTGATAGAAGTCGTTGGTATACTCTAATCGGAAAGATGAGCACATGTGATAGCATTCTTAACATGCGCTATAATTTGAGTGTTCCTTCATACTCCGTGCGATCAAACAAGAAAAAAGATTTCTTATTCTTATCCATCGTTAGCTTGACAATATTTTGCTGATCATCAAATGAAGCCATTAAGACATCGTTCGTTACTGCGATAGATTCTTGTGGTGATATATTTTCGATCTGAAGATAGGACCACACGGCAGCCAGGTCTTCTGATACTTCTTTACCGACCCACTTAAGTGTGGCAGGCTGACCATCCACATGTATGATAAGGTGCTCTTGTATATACTTAAAGACAAGTGATTCTGCTTCAGGTGCTTCAGATCCAGTACATATTTTCAAGCTATCATGACCTAGCTCTTTTAAAGTCATCTCAAGATCATCGATGAAAATACTTATTGATATCTGAAGTGCTGATTCTTCTTCACTATAGTCTATATCACATTTACTCAAGTGAAATTCATGCAAATCAACCGAATTATCGCTCCCTTGGACGCCTAAAGCCATCAAAACCATGAACAATGCGTAGATCATGATTCAAAGCTAATACTATCGAAGGAGACTTGCATTTTTAGCTCGATTTCTACATCAGTCAAGATTTTAATACTACCCGACAGTATTTTTTTCTATACCAATAGTTCAATTTCACAAAAATTATTTATTGTTGTGATAACGTTGTTCCATAGAAAAAATCAATGTTGATAGAATGCATATCTGCGTTCGAAAAGAAAAAAGGTATTTAAGATTTATTTTTTGGTTGATGCAGTGAAAGGAAGTCGGTTCGTCTGAATCGACTTCTCTTTTTGTATGTACTCCCGAATAGCATAAAAAAGCAGAAGGGCTGATGGTATTACTATCAGCCCTTCTGCTTTTTTAACTCGAAACACTTACGTGACAGTCTTCTACGACTGTAACTTTATATGGTGCTCTTCAACTAACTTACGTATGTTGATGAGTGCGTATCTCATACGACCTAAAGCAGTATTGATACTTACACGAGTAAGCGCTGCTATCTCTTTAAAACTCATATCAGCATAATGACGTAGGATCACTACCTCTCTTTGCTCCGGTGGTAACAAGTCAACCAACTCTCGGACCTTAGAATAAGTCTGATTCTTGATCATACTCGTCTCCATATTGTCGTCTTTTACTTCTAAAACGTCAAATATGTCAAACGTCTCTGATGGAGAAACCTTAGTACGTCTCTTTGATCTACGGAAGTAATCCACACAGAGGTTATAGGATATCCGCATAGCCCACTGAAGAAACTTGCCTTCGTGGTTATACTTCCCCTTTCTGAGCGTATCAATGATCTTGATAAATACCTCTTGAAAGATATCCTCAGCCAAGTCATGATCCTTGACGAATAAGTAAATCGAAGTGTAAATCTTGTTCTTGTGGCGGGTAAGGAGCACTTCGAAAGCCTTCTGGTTGCCTTCTAAATAAAGAATAATAAGTTCCTTGTCTCCTAATGCTTTAATCGCTTTTACGTTCATAACTCTAATCAGTTTGTGATCCAAAGTGGGTTTTAAAATCAGTCTATCAGTTAGAGTAAATATTGTAGCGTATAAGCGTTTCTTATTTTGTGTAACAAAGATATGTTAAAAATACATATTAGAAAAACAATAGATATGTTTTCTCTAATACGATTCAAAGTAAAGCTTGTTTTTCTTACGAGTCAACCCCTAAGGCAAAAAATATTTCTTAAATCTTTTGAATGATCCAAATATGAGCGACACTCTAAAACAGTCACATGCTCAAGGGTTAATCCATATCAACATCTCCTAATATGATTCTGGGACCAACTGAAGCGCTAACTTCTGCACCTCATCCTGTAGCTCTTTTACCTTACTCATAACACCTGTCGCAAACGAGTTATCACCTGCATCTCCAAATGACAAAGCGGCTACAAACTCCCATATCTCCTGCACTTCCTGTAGGTGCATCGTGAATGGTTTGTACTTAGGATTGTCAGAGTGACAGTTTAGAACACCCTCAGCCTTGTCATCCCGATATACTCGCTTAAAGACGATGCCCTCATCACGAGAAAGCAAGATATATCGCTTTCCATTTTTTATCTCCCTACTCGATGTGATCAAGCGGCCAATCACATAACTTCCATCTCCATAAGGAGGCATAGAGTCCCCCTCGATGGGAAATGCTCTACACTTCCCATGTAACTCTTGAAAGGGTAAGGCCATCTGATCTAAGGATTCTATA
Source organism: uncultured Saprospiraceae bacterium (assembly GCA_938022935.1). Classification (GTDB taxonomy): domain Bacteria; phylum Bacteroidota; class Bacteroidia; order Chitinophagales; family Saprospiraceae; genus JAJRXG01. The sequence goes on along the minus strand of CALIHL010000148.1, from coordinate 38,174 downwards.
AAGCCAGGATCACTGTACTGTCCCATATATCCAGCTTGTGCTGTATGAGGTACTACCTCGATCATGTTATCACCATTCTTATCTACTTGTATGGGCATGATCATGCCTACAGACTTGTCATCTTTCATCAACTCGGCCAGACGAGTTTTCTCAAGATCCACCGTCAACAAGGTATCAACTGAGACTCCAAAGTAACGAGAGATCTTGACCGTCAAGTTAAGAGAAGGCTCATTCACACCGCCTTCATACTTCGCAAGACAAGCTCTACTGATGTATAATTTGTTGGCTAAGACCTGCTGAGACAGGCGTTGTTCCTTTCTAAGAACCTTGAGATTATGGGGTAATTGGATCATTGTTCGGATTTGTCACACAAATAAATTGTCTTTTTGTGACAAATGCTACCATATTTGAAAATAATTGTTGTGATCAATTGGAACAACGACCTGAGAAAACCTAAACCAACTGATTCGATCTTTCTCTCCAGCCATTAGAACATATGCTGCTTATAAAGATAACAGCTCCAACCCTCGCCCTACTATCCTGAGTTATAGGAAGGCGAGGGTTGACGGAGAGACCTAGTAAAAACCCTGATCTAACAATTCAGCGTTTTTGCTCATTGATTGTTCTTCAGTCCGATTGATATTTATACCAAACCAAAACCCAAGTATTATGACCCAGTTACAACACCCACACCAGCAAGTCCAGATGCTCATCCCAGACCTTCTGCCTTTAGACCATGTATCACTGAACACTAAAAGACTAAGATTTATAAAAGGCCAAGGCGTGCTTATCTACGATGACACTTATGTAGTAGAGATCTACACTCCTTACTCCAGAACAGATGACTTGGAGTTCTTTGGCGTACAACGTCACCATGGTAAGATCGAAAACATGCGCACTTACTATCAAAGACTACCCATATTAAAGTATGATGACGTAAGAGTTAATAGCTCTATGAAAGCGATGTTTGATGAAGCGATGTTCCACTATCTACCAACAGGGCAGATCCCATCGCTCAGACAGATGGCGCAAAATGACAAACAGGCTGCTGTGGAGGTGTTCATGCATAGCCCACGTCATGAAGAGTTGAGTGGCGCTGCATAGATTAAAGCAAGTGCACCGCTATCTAAACCTTAATAAATATCTTCTTGCGATATAGAACCAAAGCGATCAGATAAATAAACAGCATATAAGTTAGAGCCCATAACAAGGAAACAAGTTTAGGTGCAATGCCGATACTCGTGAGTCCTGACATCCAAAGCGCTTGGATACCTTGATCACCAGAGATAGGGATCCAAAACAACCTGAGCAAGACACTGTGTAAGACATAAGCCGTGATGGCGTTCATCCCAAATACGACACCCAACTTCGTCCACTTTCTATATCCTTGCTCATCAATGATCCACATTGATGCAGCAAGGCAAAGTGCCGCCAACCCCGATGATATCATCACATAAGAGCTTGTCCAGATGTGCTTATTGGCGGGGAAGATATAGTCCCACATATAACCGATCAAGAAGCAAACAAGCCCACCAGTGAATATCCAGATGATCTTCACATGGCTACTTTTCTTTTTGTCCAAGATGATGCGACCAACTAATAAACCAGCAATACCGTTACCAAAAGCTGGAATAGTAGAAAACAGTCCTTCAGGATCCCATGTCTTTTTATACATCCGACCTGGAGTGATATATTGATCTATCCAAGCAGCAAAGTTATCTCCAGGTTCTAAAGCCCCTGCGACACTACTGCCGAACGGAACAAAGCACATCACGACAAAGTAACCCAATAAGCAGGCTATACCAACATAAAGCTGCGTACGCCAAGAGGCCTTAAGATATAGAATGGCGCAAAAGCAGAACACCAAAGCGATCCGTTGTAATACGCCAACTACTCTGAGCTCAGTAAAGTTGAACTTAGGAAACAAGGCTAAGAATAAGCCCAATCCAAAGATGATCAGGGAGCGCTTCACAATCTTCATGTAGGCAGATCGGCTCACACTACCCGATTGCTTCTTGCCCGCGTATGCAAGCGCTATAGAAACACCTACTATGAATAAGAAGAACGGAAAGACCAAATCAGTAGGTGTAACACCATGCCATTCTGCATGCAGCAATGGTGGATAAACTGAGGACCAGCTACCTGGACAATTAACAATTATCATCAAGGCAATTGTCAGTCCTCGGAAAAAATCAAGAGATACAAGTCGCTTCATAGTGATGATTTAAGCAGCTTGAAAGTACATAAAATGCAGGGTCAAACGATACGAGATATCCAAAAACCTCGTTGCAAATATTCTTGAGCGATCAAAAGAAGAATTAATATTTGACCTCGTTAGAGCTTCTTTTTTGAGATCTAAAAACAGATTCTGACACCAAAGAGTTAAACCATTGCCTAACATGCCCGAAATCCTTAAAAATGAAGCGTTTATATATCGACATATTTAGTTATTGGGGGCTTAAAAACGTATCTTTGCACCTCATTTGGAAAAAGACATATGGAGGAGCAGAATAGCAACTATAACGCAAACGAGATAACCGCTCTCGAAGGACTTGAAGCGGTTAGGAAGCGTCCAGGTATGTACATCGGAAGTACCGATACAAAGGGACTTCATCACCTGGTCTGGGAGGTCATAGATAACTCGATAGATGAACATCTTGCGGGCCATTGTACCACAATTGACACAACCATCCATACTGACAATTCTATCAGTGTAAGTGATGATGGTAGAGGGATCCCTGTCGATATGCACTCAAAGCTTAAAAAGTCAGCTCTTGAGGTAGTTATGACAGTACTTCACGCAGGTGGTAAGTTTGACAAAAACTCATACAAGGTATCTGGAGGACTGCACGGTGTAGGTGTATCATGTGTAAACGCACTTTCATCACATTTGCGAGCGGAAGTGAAGCGTAACGGTAAGCTCTATATGCAAGAGTACTCTGATGGTAAGCCTATCTCTGCGGTCAAAGAGATAGGAACCAGTGAGGCAACAGGCACAACGATAAAGTTTACTCCTGACAATGAGATCTTTGAGGAAACAGTTTACAAGTTTGCTACACTTTCAACTCGTCTTAAGGAGCTATCATACCTCAACAAAGGTCTAAAGCTATCGTTAACAGATCTGAGGGATCTCGACGAGGATGGTAAGCCGAAGCGTGAAGATTACTTCTCAGAAGGTGGTCTTCTAGAGTATGTTAGGTACTTAGATGAAGCAAGAACGCCACTACTAAACAATCCAATCTATGTGACAGGCAAAGAGGATAATGTTGAGATAGAGGTAGCGATGCAGTACAATACTAGCTTCAAAGAAAACATCTACTCTTTCGTCAATAATATCAATACAAGAGAAGGTGGAACCCATGTGAATGGTTTCAGACGTGCTGTCAACAGAGTATTCACTCAGTATGGCAAAGACAGTGGCATGTTTAACAAACTCAAATTTGCCATATCAGGAGAGGATTTTAGAGAAGGACTGACAGCAGTTGTATCCGTTAAAGTACCTGAACCGCAGTTTAAAGGCCAGACTAAGGGAGAACTTGGCAATAGTGAGGTTACCGGGATTGTATCCCGTGCTGTGGGCGATGTACTGAAGTACTATCTGGAAGAAAATCCAAAGTCAGCCAAAGTGATCATCGACAAGGTGATACTCGCAGCAACTGCAAGACACGCAGCGAGAAAGGCTAGAGAGATGGTCCAGCGTAAGAACATCCTTACAGGTGGCGGACTTCCTGGCAAACTATCAGATTGCAGTTCTCGAAACCCAGACGAATGTGAGATCTTCCTTGTTGAGGGAGATTCTGCAGGTGGAACAGCAAAGCAAGGGCGTAATCGAGAGTATCAAGCGATCCTCCCACTTAGAGGTAAGATCCTCAACGTAGAAAAAGCAATGGAACATAAGATCTACGATAACGAGGAGATCAAAAACATGTTTACAGCGCTGGGTGTCAATATAGAAGAGAAAGATGGCGAGCGCATCTTAAATACTGAAAAGCTTAGATACAGCAAAGTAATCATCATGTGTGATGCCGATGTCGATGGTAGCCACATTGTTACTTTGATCCTTACATTCTTTTTTAGATATATGTACCCGCTCATCACAAATGGAAACATATACGTAGCTGCTCCCCCACTCTATAGAGTGAGTAAAGGAAAGCAGTTTAGATATTGCTGGAATGAGGACGAGCGTCAAGAAGCGATCAACTTCTACAGTGATGGCGACGAGTCAAAAGTAAAAATTCAAAGATATAAGGGACTTGGAGAGATGAATGCTGAGCAACTATGGGAGACAACAATGGATCCAGATAGTCGTATGCTTAGACAAGTAGGCATCGAAGATAGCCAAGAATCAGATAGAGTATTTACAATGCTAATGGGAGACGAAGTTCCTCCAAGAAGACAGTTCATCGAAGAGAACGCGACTTACGCTAACGTCGACGTATAAGCGCCGATCGTCTACATTATAACTTTACAATCAAAGAGGAACTTTATAGTTCCTCTTCTTCTTCCGATTCTAATTTGATAACACGGATGAGTTCTACTTTGGTATCGCTCAATTTTTCAATTATAAACTCGTAGCCATCCATCTCGATCTTATCTCCTTCTTTCTCTGGTATATTGCCAGAAGTCATAACGAGGTATCCAGATAGTGTATGATATTCTCCTTCCGGAAAATCCAATAAAGGATAAGTCTCATTAAGATGATCTATTTCCAATCTTCCTGAGAAAAGATACTCGCTCTCAGAGATTATAGTTTCTACATATTCTTCTTGGTCATGCTCATCTTCGATCTCACCAAAGATCTCTTCAAGGATATCTTCTAAAGTTATAATCCCCGCTATACCTCCAAACTCATCAACTACACAAGCCAGGTTGGTATTCTGATTTATGAAAGCAAGCATGAGATCCCTAGCATTCATAGCTTCAGGCACAAATGGAATATCAATGATCAGTTTTTGAAAACTCTTTGGTTGGTCCAACAACTGTTGGTGATGAATGTAACCTATTACATTTTCTATATCACCATCTGATATCAGAATCCTTGAAACCTTGGTCTCCTTAAAGAGTTGGATAAGCTCTTCTGTGTTTTCACTTTTATCTATGTGGATGATCTCTGGTCGAGGCACCAAGCAGTCTCTTACTTTAAGCTGATTTAGGTTCAACGCGTTGGTAAAGATCTCTTTGTCTATATCCTTATTAAAGTCTCCTACGGTTTCTTCTATATAATGATGTAAGTCCGTCCTACTTAGCGCTTCTGTCAGGCTCTTATCTGGAGATTTAACAAACAACTTCATAATCTGGTTGGTCATACCTAACATAACCCAGGTCGGCAACTTAAGTAAGTACTTAAAGAACTTCAGAGGGTAAGCAAAAAAGAACAATGACTCGTTAGCATACAATCTGAATATCGTCTTAGGTAAATACTCTCCAAACACTAGAACCACTAATGTGATCAATATCGTACTGACCAACATAAATCCATAACCATCGGGAGACAACCAACTACTAAATGCTGGTCGCAGAAGTTGTGTCATAAAGGTCGTGAGTACAACCAACGCTATGTTATTACCAACCAGCATGGTTCCCAAGAAATCCTCTGGCTTATCAAAGAACCGACCCAGTATGTTACCTCTCTTTGACCCGTCTTCTCTTTTTATCTCAACACCTAACTTGTTCGCCGATACAAAGGCTATCTCTGATCCCGAAAAGAACGCCGAGAACGCCAAAAACAAAATGATAAGAAATAAAAGGGTGATCATAGTTATAAAATAACATGTTGCAAGGTAAAGCTTAAACAATCAAAACTCACGTAAAGATCAAACTCAAGTATCAAGTTAAAAAGCAAAGACCAACCATTCATATAAGAACTCAAAACATAAACACTCAAAACACAGAAAGCAGAAGATTTGTAAGAACGTATCAAACCCATAAAACCCCTTAAACGTATAAAACTTATCAAAGCTATCAAAGATTAATCATTGGTAAGGTCCTGATATCTCCTCTTGCCCTTGAGTTGCGTTATCTTGAATCTTGAAAAATCATCCAAAGCTTCAAACCCTATACCGTAGGATGTATCGCGAGATCGAGCATTGATCAACTGGACAAATTTTCGCGTCTTGAGGGTATTCTCAACCTCGTTCCACTCGATGCCTGGGGTCGTTAATTTATCGCCGTTAGCATTCACCAAAATGACCGACTCATCTCTTGCCCTTCTCATAATCATCACACCATCGATACTGATCCTTTTTGCATAAGGAGCCTTCATCGTTGATGTAATGTTTTGATCTCGATCATAAAAGGTGACATCTATACCAAGTGGATATTCTTCAATTAACTTCTTCTCTTCGGTATAGGATTCTCTTCTTGGCGATATAATCTTGAATTGTGTGATCGCACTATCAGAATAGAAGAGCTCTATGTCTGTTGCGATCTCCTTTTTTGTATCAATCACATCTGCTACAACTGGGTCACTTGTCTGGCAAGCTTGCGACACCGAGAGGAGTACAATTAGAAAAAAGATATATCTCATACTTAGTCTACAACTGTAAGGTCACCAGCAAACGTCCGGACGTCACCATCAATGAATCTAACTTTTGCAACCCAAACGAAAACACCTGGGTTCACTTTTCTTCCGCTATTTTGGATTTTTCCATCCCAACCAGCAAAGCCTCCATCTTCAAATCCTATGTTCTGTACATTGTACATCTCGCCTCCCCAGCGATCAAATACAGATAAGTCTTCTATCTCTTCTGCCGCGATATTACTGAAGATTTTAAACAAACCATTATTGACATCTGAAGCGGATAGTGATATAATATTGGGCGCATAGAATGGCTTGACATTGTCCGTCTGAATCAAGATATCCATCTGTTGCGTACAGCCATCCTGATCTGTAACTGTCAATCTATAAATAGTCGTCCCTGGTGGAGTCACCTCAGGGTCAGGGCAGTCATCACAACTCAACCCGTTGGGCGGAGTCCATACATATATAAGATCACGATCTGTTGGAAAGAAATCAGAAGTAATCTGTCCACTGCTACCCAATCGAACAGTGTCCGTCGGGCCTGTCAATGTCAGTTGGATCTCTTCTGGTTGATTGATAGTAAACGACTCTGAAACCTCACACCCCTTCATATCCAAAACGGTCAAAGTATAATCACCAGCTGAAAGCCCATTGAATATATCGGTTGGTAACAACCGGCCGCCATCTAAAGTATATAAGTACTCTGGCGTACCGTTTTCTGCAGAAGCCATAATCACACCATCCGCCGACTCAAAACATGACAAGTCAGTGATCGCTGGAGTTAGCTCTAATGTCGCTTGATCAGCACAACATGATTGTACTTCTATATCTAAAGACTTGGTTACTCTACATCCCCGAGAAGTCTCAACAGTAAGTACTGCCACCTTAGGACCAAAAGAGTCATATATAACATCATGTGGTCCTTCTCCCATCGCTTCAAACGGAATGGCACCTTCTCCAAACCTCCATCTTAGCGAGACAATGTCATCTGTATTAGATATAGAAAGATTTTCAAAAGTGATCGTCTTGTCACATTCGAAATTGTCCACTGCCGTAAATGCAAAATCAGGTTCAGGGCCCAAAAACTCTCCAGTTCCACCAAACTCAATACTAAATCCAAAGCCGCTTTCTGAGAAGTTATTGACCAATAGGCCATAGCTCTCGCCAGCGATCATATTGAGTGGTGCCAAGAAGTTATTATCTCCAGGATCGCATCCTCTAAACTCTACTAAGTCAGTATCCCCAGCTCTTAATCCTGTTGGCCCAAGACAAGGAAGGTTGCCATTCCCTAATCCTTGTGTCTCTCCTGATGCCATACACAAGACGACCTCTTTATTAAAACAATCTGTTAAACCTCCTGGAAATCTATAAACAGCAAAATCAAGATCTTCTCTTGGGTCATTATTATTGGGTGTTAATGTGAATGTCAATGTACCTGTCGTAAGCGCAGTCCATTTATACCATACAGAACCCGTCTCACTCGGCTGATTATCTGTTGGCTCCCACAAGCAACTATTCTCCCCTTCTGAGTTATCTAATCCTCCGTTCTCCAGCTTCTCAACGACAAAAATAGACTTATCACATAGGACCACACCGGTGTTACAATCTTGTTGAGGTTCAGGTATCGGAACGAATTGTCTAAGGCATAGCTCAAACGTTCCACCAGAGTTATTATCAGCGTGTGAGATGCGGATGTAATGAGGCCTACCTATCGCTAACTCATTGAATAATCGTTCAAACTCATTATTGGGATTATCAGGTCTACATTGTAACTGAGTGAGCTCACTACACCTTCCTTCATAAACAGTGACTGTAAAGTTCTCAAGGGTATAGTCGTTGTCTGGATCGGCCCCGAAGAAACGAAGCAGCAATCCCTCTTCTCTTGGTGTAAACAAATACCAAACATCCCTTCCTGGACTGTTTTCAGGCCAACACGAAGGGTCTTCAGCATCACTAACCGTTGATCCGACAGTCGTTAAACCTACAGAACAAAAATCTTCGAGGTTCTCTATCACTGTAGCTGTAAAGCAGATATCGTTGTCAACCTGTCCATGAACTGCTATAGAAAATAGTATCACCACAGCAGACATGATATAAGCTCTCCACTTCATGCCACTTACACCTCCTTCACGAATAAATATCTTCATATAGAATACGTCAAAAAATAAGAGCTCTAAGCCCTGGTAATTAAATATGCTATGGAATAAGCAGTTCTCATTACTATACGTAACGATAAGGGCCGCAATTTAACATTTATCACTTTGTTAAAATTGACAACTATATTTACGCCATGCTATACCTCGTACCCACACCAATCGGCAATCTTGGAGACATAACGACTCGTGCTGTCGAGGTGATGAAGTCGGTCCAAGTTATTCTTGCCGAGGATACTCGCACATCAGGGAGGTTATTAAAGCACTTTGAGATCGGCGTAAAAATGCAAGCGTATCATGCCCACAATGAACATGGCACTGTAGAGCGAGTGATTAGTATGCTCAAAGAAGACATGGATATAGCCCTCATCACAGATGCTGGCACTCCAGCCATATCTGACCCTGGCTTTTTGCTGGTTCGTGCTTGCCATGAAAACGATATACCAGTTAGCTGCTTGCCAGGAGCTAACGCCATCACTCCCGCTTTGGCGATGTCGGGTATCCCATGCGACAAGTTTTATTTTGAAGGCTTTCTACCGCATAAAAAAGGTAGGCAAACAAGGTGGAAGTTTTTGTCGCAGCTCGATTGTACGATAGTGTTGTATGAATCTACGCATCGCATCATCAAGTTACTCAAAGAAGCCAATGAACATATAGGTCCAGATAGATTGATCTCTGTTGTAAAAGAGATCAGCAAGCTTCATGAGACTTTATTTAGAGGAACTACGTCAGAAGTGTTATCCAAACTGGAAACGGGAAATACAAAAGGAGAGTTTGTGGTAGTGATCAGTGCAGAATAACACTCATATAAGCTCGATTCAAAAGGAATCTTATTATACTTACTATCATAGTCAAATTATAATCACCATGCACATCGTCTCAACAATCTTGATCGCCTTTATCGCTCTACTACACATCTACATTTTATGGTTTGAGATGTTCGCTTGGACATCTCGTGGACCAAAAATATTTAGAAGTTTTCCTAAAGATTTATTTGAACCAACAAAGTCTATGGCAGCTAACCAAGGGCTTTACAATGGATTTCTTGCTGCGGGACTGATCTGGTCGCTCTTGATTAAAACTCACCCTTGGAATCTCTATATAGCGATCTTTTTCTTAAGCTGCGTATTGATAGCAGGCATATATGGAGCGATGACTGCAAGTAAAAGAATCCTTTATGTACAGACGATCCCAGCTGCATTGGCGTTGATAGCGGTACATGTTTTATAATTAGAATAGCTGCTGTGCTACTATACCAACATCTCAAATAACATCGGACTCTTGTTCAAGTGTTGAAAGTCGATACCTGCCTTAGACATCCGATCTACTAAGGCTTCGAAGTCATTAGGATTTTTCAATTCTACTCCTACTAAGGCAGGACCACTATCTCGGTTCGTCTTTTTGGTATACTCAAATCTTGCGATGTCATCATCAGGTCCTAACAAACCTAAAAACTCCTTTAGTGCTCCGGCACGTTGAGGAAACCTAACTATAAAATAATGCTTCTTTCCTTCATACATCAGAGCTCTTTCTTTGATCTCTTCCATCCGCGTGATGTCATTGTTGCCACCACTGAGGACACATACTACATTCTTCCCTTTGATCTCCTCCTGAAGATCATCGAGCGCGGCTATTGTACTCGCACAAGCTGGTTCTACGACGATTGCTTCGTCGTTATACAAGGATAGAATCGTTGCACACATTTTACCTTCAGGTACTAAGATGTGCTGATCTACTGTCTCTTTACATATGTTAAGCGGAATCTCCCCAACACTCTTTGTTGCTATGCCGTCAGCAAAGCCATCGATATCATCTAACACCACAACTTGTCCTTTATCCAAAGCTGCTTTTAGTGATGGTGCCCCACTTGCTTCAACCGCTATGATCTTAGTCTGTGGACTTAGTAACTTAAAGTAGCTTGCCATGCCTGCGATCAATCCTCCACCGCCAACAGATACCAAAAGGAAGTCAATCGGCACTTCAGCATCTTCTAATACTTCTATAGCCAAAGTACCTTGGCCAGCTATCACATCTGCATCATCAAAAGGATGAATTACGCTCCGATTATGCTCTATGGCAAATGCTTTTGCAGTAGTCTTGCTATCATCGAATGTGTCTCCTGTCATTCTGATTTCGACCTTGCCTTCTCCAAAGTGCTCTACGCGATTGATCTTTTGCTTAGGAGTCGTGGTAGGCATAAAGATGACTCCATTAATGTCTAATTTGGCGCAAGCCATCGCAACTCCTTGTGCATGATTACCTGCACTCGCACAAACTATACCTTTAGCTACTTCTTCTTTCGTCAGCTGAGACATCTTATAATATGCTCCTCTGATCTTGAACGATCGAACTACCTGAAGATCTTCTCTCTTAAGGTAAATGTTAGATTCGTACTTCTTAGACAGATTACTATTGCGCACAAGTGGAGTATGCGTGATGACATCCTTAATAACCAATCGAGCCTTCTGTATGTTCTCAACAGGTATCAGATGCGAAGTAGAGGTATCAATCATTCTTATACGATTAGAGTGGCAAATGTCACTAAATAAAAGCATAAATCAACGATACCACGTCAAGTATACATTTGAAATTGTCTCTCTTTATGTTAATGGTCATCTATCGCTATATTGTGATGTAAGTAACTGTATATGAAAAGAAGAACAGCAATCAGAAGTCTTGGTGCATTAACCGCAGGGATAGCCTTGTTTCCTGGATGCAGCGATGGCCTTACTATTGAGTTTGATCCAACCCAAAACTTTACATTTGATAGTAATCAAAGAGTATGGATAGATGCCATATCTGAAGCGATTCTGCCGAAAGAGGGATTGTCATTGACGACTTATGAAGCTCTGGCAGACTATATATCTAAGATGATCAGCTTTGATAAATCAGACGAAGATCAAGGTCGATTTTATAACGGGTACAACTTATGTACAGAAGATATCAAGAGTATAAATAAGACATCAACCTCTGAGCTATCCCCAACTCAAATCATCTCATACTTCACATCACAATTAGAAAATAATGAAGTGTCAAAAGATGAGACTTTAGATAAAAAAATGATGCAAAAATCAGAAGACAAAAAGTTCTTTTGTCAGAACCTAAGAAGGCTTGTCATCAACCATCTCAGGACTTCTAAAGAATACCAAGAAGATATCCTTGAATACAAGCTGGCACCAGGTTCTGATTCTTATATAGCCTGCTTAGAATTATAATATAAAAGAGATGCAGAAAGCAAATACATATGATGCCATAGTCATCGGTGCTGGGATGAGCGGAGGATGGTCAGCAAAAGAATTGTGCGAACGCGGACTGAAGACATTGCTCATAGATAGAGGACCAGACGTCAAGCATATCAAGGACTATCCAACGACCAATCTCAACCCTTGGGAGTTTGAACATCGAGGAGGTATATCTAAAAAAGAAAAAGAAGAAAATCCTTCCATTGCTCGTTGTTACGCCTATCGTGAAGACAACAAGCACTTCTTTGTAAAAGACAAAGATCATCCATACATACAAGACGCGCCCTTTGATTGGATCCGAGGTTATCAAGTCGGAGGCAAGTCATTGATGTGGGCACGACAGACGCAGAGATGGAGCGACTATGACTTTACTGGTCCCAGTAGAGATGGCTTTGCCGTGGACTGGCCGATCAGATATAAGGACCTTGAAAAGTGGTACAGTTATGTAGAACGATTCGCTGGTATCTCAGGTAATAAAGACGGATTAGACACTGTCCCAGATGGAGAGTTTTTACCTGCTTGGGAATTAAACTGTGTAGAAAAACACTTCCAAAGTGTAGTCAAAGAAAATTATAAAAAGCGACATGTGATCTACGGCAGATGTGCACATGTCACAGAACAAAAAGATATCCATAGACAACAAGGTCGAGGCCAATGTCAAAACAGAACAGAGTGCGAAAGGGGTTGTCCATTTGGAGGATATTTTAATGCTAACTCAACTACGATACCTTGGGCAGCAAAAACAGGCAACTTAACCCTGAGGCCTGATACTATAGTACACTCTTTGATCTACGATGACAAGCTTGATAGAGTGACTGGTGTACGTGTGATCGATGTAGCAAGTAAAGAGACTTCTGAGTACTTTGCAAAGATCATATTTGTAAATGCTGGGGCCATCAATACCAATATGGTATTACTTAACTCAAAGTCTGATCGATACCCTGATGGGTTAGGTAATGATAGCGGCACGCTTGGTAAGTATGTAGCCTTTCACAATTATAGAGCAAGGATCAGTGCTATGTGTGAAGACTTTGGTGATTTACGCAGTAAAGGCAGACGACCAACCAGTGCGTACATCCCGAGATTTAGAAATGTTTATAGTCAAGAAACAGGTTTCCTAAGAGGTTATGCTGCAGGATTTAGTGCCAACCGATACCCTATCAGAAGTTCAGAAGGCTTGGGACAAGAGTTAAGAGAAAATCTATTTGCGAAAGCGCCATTAGGGCCTTGGAGAGTTGGTTCTCATATGATGGGCGAGACGATACCAAAAGAATCAAGCTATGTCTCTTTAGATCCAGCTAAGGTTGATGCTTGGGACATGCCACTCGTCCATATTTCCATGAAATATGATGACAACGATGAGAAGATGATTATGGACTTTCACGATCAACTCACCATGATGTATGAGAAAGCTGGGTTTGTAGATATACGAGTGAGTGATGATCACAGGGCACCCGGACTGGATATACATGAGATGGGCGGTGCTCGCATGGGACACGATCCAAAAACTTCTGTTCTTAACAATTGGCATCAGATACATTCTATCCCTAATGTTTTTGTAACTGATGGTGCATGCATGACATCTACGTCAACTCAAAATCCTTCGCTAACATATATGGCCATGTCCGCAAGAGCAGCGCATCATGCTGTCGACTTATTGGACAAAGGAGAAATCTCTTGATATAACAAATCCTGCTATGAAAATCATCACACATAGATAGCCACTATCGTTATAATTAAAGGAAGATCAACTTTTACAACATGCAGTTCAGTCTCCGGACATTATTTTTAGGTGTTTTTCTATTTGCGTTCGTGCAGCTTTCTGGTCAACGAAAGATCATAGGACTTGACCTGCTCGACAATGACGACGAAGTAGAAGTACCTTTTGAGATTGAGCAAGGCTTCATCATCGTTAAGATCTGGCTCAATGGTATTATACCGCTTCGGATGATATTTGATACTGGAGCTGAGAACACCATCATCTTCGACAGAGAAATCACTCAAATCTTGGGTATAGAGTTTGAAAGAGAGATCCCTATCATGGGATCAGATCTTGACTCTGTGCTGATCGCCAACATAGCCAGAAATGTTAAAACCAAGATGGAAGGTTGCCAAACCGTCAATCGAGATGTGATTGTCCTACAAGAAAACACCTTACTACTCAGAGAAAAGCTTGGAACTGAGATCAATGGTATCGTCGGTGGCAGCTACTTCTCTAACCTTGTTGTAAAAATCAACTATCGGAAGCGGGTCATCACGTTTACACATCCGAGCAAGTTTAAAAAACCATCCCTTGACAAGTATTATAAGTATCCGATCAACATAGTTGGTAACAAACCTTATATAAAAGGAGATGTCACCATATCAAGCGAGGTCGTTCACAAACTGAACTTACTATTGGATACTGGCGCAGCTTTGCCATTCCTCATCCATACCAATACTGACAGCACACTTAACTTACCAGAACGAATCATGGTAGGTAATGTCGGCTTTGGGCTATCAGGAGCAATCTTTGGTTACAGGGGGAAGTCTAAGAAGTTTCAGCTAGGAGAGCTCTTCTTTAATGAGCTTGTTACGAGCTTTCAAGATCTTCTTTTTCAAAACCTACAGAAAAGGCCTAACCTCATACGCAATGGTATCATAGGAAACACTTTGCTTTCAAGATTTATGGTAGTCATAGATTACACCAATCAAGAGTTATATCTAAGACCTACTCGAAAGTACAATCAAGACTTCTCCTTTGACAAAAGTGGTATCACCCTTTTCGCTGTGGGACCGGATCTCAATCAATATTATGTAGTCGCAACTATCGAGGGCTCACCGGCAGATCTGGCAGGTGTTCTTCCTGGCGATCTTATCATCAAAGTGGGTCGTAAAAAAACCAGAAAGATGTCACTCAATAGGATCACTGAGAAGTTCTCTAAAAAAGAGGGAAAGTTGATTAAGTTAACACTGCTCAGGGATGATGAAGAGATCAAAACTTCGTTCAGACTGAAGGAGTGGTTTAACGATCAATAGAGGCACCCAAATAGCAAGGTACTTCGCTTAACTATTGATTTTGAATATTGATTAATAAGACTATCTTTGCAGCCCATTTAAAGAATAGCTAATATTTTAGGTCATGTTTGCCATAGTTTCCATTGCAGGTCAGCAGTTCAAGATTGAAGAAGGTCAAGAGATATTCGTACATCACCTCGGCGAGGATGAAGGTGCGAAGGTTTCATTTGACGATGTCCTCTTAGTAGGTTCAGATTCTTCTACGACCATAGGTACTCCCAATGTCTCAGGTGCTTCAGTTAAAGCAACTGTCCTTGGACAACAGAAAGGAGATAAAGTGATTGTTTTCAAGAAGAAGAGACGTAAGGGATACAAGGTAAAGAATGGGCACAGACAGCTATTCACTAAGATTAAGATAGACTCAATAAAGGCATAACTCATGGCTCATAAGAAAGGTGTAGGTAGTACAGATAATGGACGTGACAGTAATAGTAAACGTCTTGGTGTAAAACTATTTGGTGGCGAGCACGCTATCCCAGGTAATATCATAGTACGTCAGAGAGGTACAAAGTATCATCCTGGTGAGCATGTTGGTATGGGCAGAGACCATACTTTGCATGCATTGGTTGAGGGAAAGGTTGCATTTCAAAAGAAGCGTAACAACCGTACTTACGTTAATATCATAACTGACGGATCAGTAGTTACAGCTCCTAAAAAAGCTAAAGCGGCTCCAAAAAAGGCGGCAGCTCCCAAAGCAGCAGCTCCAGCGCCACCAGCATCATCAGGTGCTGCAGATAAGTTAACTAAGATTGAAGGTATAGGTCCTAAAGTAAGCGGTTTACTCAACGCAGCAGGTATAACGACATTTGCTCAGCTTAGTGGTGCTTCTTTTGATCAGCTTAAAGGTATCCTTACTGATGCCGGATCAAGATATCAAATGATGGATCCTACTACATGGCCACAGCAATCTCAGCTTGCAGCAGACGGCAAGTGGGACGAACTTCAAGTTCTTCAGGATAAGCTTGACGGAGGAAGAGTTGTAAGCGAAGAGCAAGAGTAGAATCTCTTACAGTTAGACTGTAAATAAAGTATAGATCAAGTTTTAGACTTGATAAAATAATAAAGGTGTGTCATATAAGACGCACCTTTTCTTTTTTCACCCAACCAGTATCCTTATCTCGTAATTGTACTTTGTACCAATCACCAATGGTATCTAATAAGAACACTTTATTGCCAGGACCGATAGTAACTACACTTTCACTGCGCTCATCGGCTGCCTTATAAAGCTCTTGGTCAACCATAGAGATCGCTTGATCTCCACCGTCCTCCACTAGCTTGCTATGATATGACATTAGCCCACAAATCAACGACAGCACTAATAGGACTCCCAACAAAGTCCACGAATAAGTCCTTTTCATAGTAACACCCTTCAGCAATACTTGGTAAAGGCCATAGAGAAACATAAGACCAAATATCAACTGTATGATGCTCCAAGTAGCAGCGCTCATAAGATTGGACACAGATCGATAAGCTCTAACGAGTATAAAATCGGGGATATCAGATACTTGTATGGGTAACTCGGCTCTTATCTGAGCCAAGGAAGTCTTCACATAACTGTCAAGAGGAGCGAGCTTTAATGCTTTCTCATAATAAAGGACAGCATTGGCCAGATCTCCATCTTGATAGTAAGCGTAGCCAAGGTTCATATAGAGTTCTTTGGAGTGTTGACCTTCCTCTATGTACTTGATGTTCTCTTCTAAGTTCTCGGCATAATCCAGTCGCTTCTCTTGCGGTATGCTCGACTCTTCTTGAGCAAAAACGAGGCCCGAAAAGACCAAAAAAATAAGACTGGTAATGATTCGCAATGCTATTGTAATTATAAATTGGCTATAAAGAACCCTTCGCTTGGGCGCTCTTTGATCCGCCACTCAAAGCCCTCTAAGTTATATACGCTAACATCCATTCCTTTAGTGTATTCATACATATTAGAAGTAGGTTGTCCAGTCATATCAACTTTGGAGATTTCATCATCATCAAAAGTAAAAATCATCTCATTACTTTTAGTAAGATTAACACCGCGATAACTCTCTTCTTCTTTGATCATATAGAACAACTCAGCGTTGGTCATCACGTGGCTCTTGGTGAGCTCTTTATCATTGACAAAGTTCTCTATCTCAGCTCCTTTGATTTGGTTGTACATACCACCTTTATCAGGTGTGATGATCATGGCATTCTTGATTAGTGAGATTTTATGAACATCGTTGTTCTTAAGATATAGGATGATCGTATCCGCGGTTAGTTGTGTAGAGTCAGACCAAAGTATTGGGTTGTCAGTCATCACTATCAAGGAGTCTTTCTGGTTGAACTTAAAGTATCCGCTCTTCCCTAACGTAGAGCCATTCTTCCACTTGACGTTATTGACAGCAGATAAGTCTTGATAAGAAGAGTCGGTATCTGCATACTTTTCAATGAACAATAAAGAGTCTGACCGCAGCAAAAGCGAGTCAGATGACATACGATAATTCAAAAGTGGTTGCCCTTTATGTGGATTGTAGATCTTTGTGATTGATTCATACTTAATCGCTTCTTGACCCGAGACGGTAGCATCGCTCTCTTTGTCGTATATCTCAACACTTCCTTTGAGTCTTGTACCACCGTCAGCTTCAGAAGTGATATCGTTGGCTTTGATACGCGACTTCTTGGTATCTATGTTAGCTCTTCCCAGCGTCTGATATTCATCAGTCTTCTTATTGTACCTGATCACAGGCGCTTTCATAACTTCTTCCTCAGATGTATAAACAGCATTGGATCGTAGCTCGAGGATATCGTCCTGGTCGTAGTATACGATCGTATCACCTACTCCTTCGTTATAATTATCAAAGAGTCTTGGATTGATGAGAAAGGTATACTTGTCTTCAGGGCCATTGACGTCTAAAATCTCAGATGTCATCAGCTGATCACCTGATTTGACTTGGACATTCTCCGACAAAACACCTCTATCTTGCTTTAACCTATAAATACCCGCCTCACAATAGATGTCAACACTGTCCTGGTTGATCTGGGTAGGCGCGATGATGTTTAGTTGTTCAAGATTATAGAGATATAGGATACTATCTGTCAACATCACTTTGGATGTATCGACGAATGACACATTACCTTTTAACCTTACTTTTCCTTCTCTTTGATAGTAATACCCTTCCTTGCTGACGATTGTATCTACACCATCCACTAAAGTGCCACCATTAAGGTAGGAGGCGGTTTTATCCCCTACATTATATCGCAGCTCAGAGGTATATAACCTACGCGTACCATCTTGCAATATCACTTCGCCAAATAAGTCTGCGATCTTCCCTTTGCCATCATAGTACATAGAGTCCGCATAGATCTGTATCGTATCATGATGTATGATAACGACATCCTCATAAGCTCTTGCGTCTATCTGATCTATGACAATCGCAAGGTTACAGTACATCGCCAGGCTATCTTGAGTTAAGATAACATTCTTATACAGAGTATCTACTTCGCGATCGTCATAAGATACATGGATGGAGGTATCTGCTTCCATGATAATCATCGATAAGGTATCCTGACCAATGGTATCAATAGCTGTTTCGGGCACAATTTGTCTTTCGATCTGCCCTGATAAACCCAGAACACAACCTAACAATAGAATAACAATAAGTAGACTTCTATACATGCAGAGTATATAACGCTTAAAGTACGGCGAGAGTTGCTGCTTCGATACCGACATCCATGCCGATCGCCACGCCCATACCGCTTAATCGAGCAGCTACAGTTACTTTATCACTTAGCTTTTCGACTATGGGCAGGCGGTTCGCGCCTCCAGATAAAATGCCGGACCAAGATTGGTCTATCATAAGCTCTTCTTTTATATAAGGTAACACACACTTTCGTAAATGATTGAGTAAGTAAGCCTGATTCTTTTGGTTGTCACCAAATATTGACGTCTCCTCTTCTTTATGGAGATGGCGAGCACCTCCTATCAAAACCCGATTTCCAATATCTCTGAAATAGATATATCCTTTATCCTGATGAAAGCATCCTTTGAGTCCATGTCCACTGAGCTCTTGTGTAACTATAACTTGGTTTCTAACAGCCTTGACATCTAACTGAGGCAAGAGATGGCTCGTTAACGAGTTAGTCGCTACAATGATCTTATCTGCCTTCATATCGATGTTGACATCTTCAACCTTACATGATAGACTTCCAGTGGCCAGATCAATCTCAAGTACTTCAAGCCCCTTGATCAACTCAATATCCAATGCCCTTCCTTCTTTGATCAAAGCATCGTATAGCCTGCCTGTATTTAATTGACCTTCGTACTTGTTATAGATGCAGCTACTATAACTATGGATGGGCGATGGAGTCTTATGTATGTCAAAGACATCCGAACCCAGAAGTTTATTTATTTGTTCGACCTGAGGTTGATATAGAGCAAACTCCTCTTCATTGTTGAAGATCTCATATCCGCCCGAGTGCTCATATCTTATGTTTGCTGGACTGTATCGATCTCTTATTGATTCTATCCCTGATCTCCTTCTGTTGACAAGGTCTATTGTGGTTTGTTCTCCATAAACTTCGATATCTGCTAATATTTCAGATACACTTCCAAAGCATGCAAACCCGGCGTTGCGCGTACTTGCAGCACATCCGATCACTTGTTTGTCAATTACAGTGATCGATGCGGAAGGTATCATTTTTTTAAGTTCGATCGCTGCGGACATCCCCACGAGGCCAGCCCCGATGATGAGGACATCTCTCCGACGTTCTATTTCTGAGCGCTCCCAGTAGCTTAGCCTCATTGCTGATATATTGAGTAGAGAAACCTCATATTTTATACCTTTGAATCAAAAGAGTGTAACACATGATACAAAGAATTCAGAGTTTATTATTTCTACTGGCTGCGGGTTGTTTTGGAGGAGAATTCGCTACATCGATGGCATCTTCAGACAAAATGGTCAATGGCATATTTGGTGATCAACTATATACTCTTGCAGACCATCCAGCTCTACAAGTGATTGCAGGACTTGGTATCCTCTTTAGTCTTGTTGCTATCTTCTTATATAAGAACAGAGACAATCAAATCAAACTGGGTTATGTAGTCACCACCTTAGCGGTTCTACTTCCTATAGTTGCCTTATTACTATTCATGAATGAGCCGAACTTGGACAATGTGGAAGTGAGCGATAACGCTGGTTTGTATTTGCCTATAGGCATGATCATCTTCTCAGTATTGGCAGTTAGGTTTGTAAAAAAAGACAACAAGCTAGTTGAGTCTATGGATCGACTCCGATAAGATAGTCGCACAAAAAAGGCGTTGATCAAATTGACCAACGCCTCTATATAACTCATTTAACTGTAAGCTTATGACTGCTTAGGCTTTGCAGAGTAATTCACTTTGAATTGTCCTGCTTTCCTAAGGGCTGTTTTTACGTCTGTAACAATGCCCATCGTTACATCCTTATCGATTCTCAAAGATGATGTTATCAGACCTCTCTGACGCTCATCTACTTTGATTCTATGGTTCTCCAAGAACAAGGGAATATCCGCAGTCGTTGCGAACTTGTCTCCAAGCTGTAGCCTTGGCTTCGTACCTGCTGCTGCTTGATTTTCCTCTGTCGGAGTACCTATGTACAAGTAATTTACAAGAGACTTCTTCTCTAACTTATCGAGTTCTGTAGCTTGAGGAGTCGTCACATTTACCTTGAGTGAAGCATCTCTCAATACAGTTACTACCATAAAGAAGAACAGCAACATGAATATGATATCCGGTAGAGAAGCTGTTGAAATCTCTGGTTTTGCTTTATTCTTTTTACTAAACTTTGACATAGTAATGGATTTTATTCTTCACCAAAATTAGAAGGTTCAGCCTCGGAAAGTTTCTTGGGTATCAACTCCCTTACCTGCTTCTTTTGTTCTATAGTCAGATTGTCATAATCCTTCCCAAATCTTCTCTGAGCTTCTCTATCGTTGAGTGTATTGTAAGCCGCTGTGACTTCATTATATACTGCGAGATAGGTCTCATACTTAGTACCTCTATCATTCTTTAAAGAAACAATAGCATCTACAGAAGATTCTGCGTAGTCTTCTCGACGATTAGGATTCATGATGAACTCCATCACACCTTCCTTCAAGTCTTCCAGACGTGTAGGCTCCCCTCTTACCAATAGATCGTTGTTAGCGTTCACAAGGATAGAGTATACATTACGAGTCTTGAACTTTAGTACCTCTGGTGGCTCTTCCGACCAAGGTGGAAGACGTACCAGAACTCCTTTATCTTCAACAATCGTAGTTGTAACGAGGAAGAAAATCAACAACAAGAAAGCAATGTCTGCCATAGAGCCAGCATTGATCTCATTGGACATTCTGTCTTTTGCGCTTTTCTTTGCCATTACTTAAATAGATTTCCTACCTCCGCTAATATCATTGCTGCAAAAGCTAATCCGCCAAGGACCAAGGTAGTCATGATTCCTCCACTGATTAACTTACTTACGTTTTCGCTTACATCAAATTTCCCTAAGATATTATTCATAAAAGGATCTTCTATACCAGAAGTCGAAGTTGAATAAAAGGCAAAAAATGCAGCTGCTATAACCAATACCCCGATGATAGCCTTCATAGACTGCTTTGGAGCTGATAGTAGCTGAACAATGCCAAACAATAGGGCAAGTGCAATACCTACAACGATTAATACGCCTGTAAGCATGATACCCGGGTTAAAGAAATCAAATGTCTGCTCTGGGTTATCTTTCATGATCTGGTTCAGATCATCACCCATAGAGTATCCGCTACTTCCAAGACCACTAAATACTGATCCTAAGAAGATAGCTACAACTGCTACACCAAGTATAATGGCGAAGAGCTGTCCTTTTTTAGCTAGTAATTGATACATATCTTAAACTTTATATTGTTATAAAATAGTGACAACTACTTGAACACTTTATTTCTTGACATAACGTCTACTAACCCGATAGAAGCATCCTCCATCTTGTTAACAATACCGTCGATCTTTGATATTATATAGTTGTAAAAAATCTGAAGAATAATCGCCGTGATCAAACCAAATACTGTAGTCAATAAGGCTACCTTAATACCACCGGCAACTACTGATGGAGAAAGATCACCTACCGCTTCGATACGGTTAAAGGCCTCGATCATACCAATAACCGTTCCCATAAACCCGAGCATTGGTGCAATGGCGATAAATAGTGAGATCCATACAAGACCTTTCTCTAACAGTCCCATCTGAACACTACCGTATGATACGATAGCTTTCTCAACCGCTTCAGGACCATCGCCAGAGCTTCTTAAACCTTCGTAAAGAACCGCCGCTGTTGGGCCTGGAGTTGACTTAGCAACTTCCATTGCGCCTGATACATCTCCATCGGCGAGACGCTCATCGATTCTGCTTAATAATTTGTCAGTATTGGTTGTTGCAATATTCAATGTGATAATACGCTCGATACAGAAAGCCAATCCTAAGATCAGACATACGAGTACAAAACTCATGAACTTCCAGTTACCAGAGATAAAGTTCTCTTTTAACATTTGAAATCCCGTTGTCGTTGATTCTCCTTCTTGAGCCATTATATCATAGGCACCAAAATATGATACCAAAATGAATACAATTGTAATAGCGATAACTTTACGCATGGTCAGTTTTTTTATACAGTTAAAATGTTATTGAATTCGTCTTTTCGAGCTAAAAATAGAAAGTTTTACCAAACAAGAAGAAATGGGCTAACTATTTTTTCAAGTGACCATAACTCATACACAAATCATTTTTTCTGCCAAGAAATCAAGCATATAATTTTGTAATAAGGCACTATTCTTTCTTCTATTCTCATAACACGCTGTCTATGGTTTATCTACCTATTAGATGCAGTTATAATATGATTGGTGCGTGTGAGATGTATTATCTTTTAGCAAGACTTCCATATATGTCAAATCACCTACTTTCTTCCAAAATCAGCGGGAATCTCACCCCATTTTGACGTTTCCCACTTCAATACTGGGTTTTGCCAAGTGTTTGTCTTCATCCACTTAACAGCTCTGTCCATCATCTGAAACAAAACGACATTGCTCGATCTGCGCTCAAGAGTGGTCTTTATCTTTTTGTTGCGTAACCAACTCATCGCTGTTCTCGAGTCCGAGTATATGGGTATATCCTTGATCCCATGCTTCTGAAGCCATGCCAAGCCATGTATCAGTGCCAAGAACTCTCCTACATTATTAGTCCCCCAATCATATGGCCCCATACGAAATACTTCAGCCGCATCTCCTGTCCAAACGCCTCTATACTCCATGATACCAGGACTGCCACTGCAAGCAGCGTCAACGGAAAGACTCTCCCAGATCACATCTGAGCGATCGAAGGTCCTTGCCACTTTCGTCTTTTTGTTAGTCCCTATATGATCGCTATAATCTTCATTAAAGGCTTCTTTTGCTTCTTCATGAGAAGTATATGACTTATACTTAGCTCCTGGGTAACCTTTTATCTGAGCATTGCACTTATCCCACGTTAGATAAATGCCAGGATTAAGCCCTTCCCACACTACATAGTATTTTTGCTTTTTCTTTGCCATCCTAAATCACTAAAGACTTATATGTTTATTGATACACACGCACATATATACATAGATCGATTCAAAGATGATCTCAATGAGATAATTAATCGCTCGTTAGAACAAAATGTTACTCAGATCCTCATGCCCAACATAGATGTGGCGACGATAGATGACGTTATCGCTACTGGCAAAGCCTATCCGGAAGTTTGCAAACCTATGGTAGGACTCCATCCATGTTCTGTCAATGATCAATGGAAAGAAGACCTACAAAAGCTGAGACCTTATCTCGATGATAAAAAGATCATCGCTGTAGGTGAGATCGGCATTGATCTATATTGGGATAAGACATATGCGAAAGCGCAAGAAGAAGCCTTCAGATATCAGATCTCATGGGCCAAGGAACTCGGCTTGCCTATCGTGATTCATTCGCGAGCAGCTATAGATATCACCATTGAAATAGTCACCGAACTTCAAGACGGCAACTTAAAAGGAGTATTCCACTGCTTTGATCAGTCATACGAACATGGTCAGAGGATCATCAATACGGGTTTTTATATGGGTCTTGGCGGAGTGATCACATATAAAAAGAACAATGAGATCAGAGAGGCCATCAGCCAGCTACCTATGAGTTCGCTGATATTAGAGACGGATGCACCATACTTGCCACCCGTGCCCTATCGAGGTAAGCGCAATGAAAGTAGTTACATACCAATAGTGGCTGAGATGCTTTCGCAAATAAAGGACATCAGCATCGACGAAGTTGCTCAGATCACCACTGAGAATGCTAAAGCATTATTCGGTTTATAGATCAGTGACTATTGTAGAATTAGACTAATTTCACGCCTCCTTAAAGTAATACATTGGAGAGGTGTCCGAGTGGCTTAAGGAGCACGCTTGGAAAGCGTGTGTACGTGTAAGCGTACCGAGGGTTCGAATCCCTCTCTCTCCGCAACTTTGATGATTATGAACCCGCGTTAAGCGGGTTTGTTGTTTCTGAGCGATTGCGACGCAAGCTTGCTTGCAGGAGTAATTGATTGGAAGTAGCAAAGCAGACGAAGTCTGATAAATAATCAAATAAGTTGTAGGGCCACCCTATCCCGGGATCGCGAAATGAAATGGAGCAATCCCTCTCTCTCCGCAACTTTGTTGATTATGACCCGGCGCACGCGAATTTGTTCTCCTTAGACTTTTTAACCTCAACGCCATAAAACAAAAAAGCAACTACCATGGCAATTGCTTTTTAATTCTTATCCTTAGCATCTGTCGTATCAAACAACAAACTTCATCTTATAATCTGTATCAATCTTACCTTTCTTGATGTTCTCAAGTTTTCTGCTGATCAATCTTCTTTTAAGTGGTTTTAGCTTTTGGGTGAAGAGCACTCCTTCTATATGATCATACTCATGTTGGATCACACGGGCATCCATACCTTCAAAGGTTTCTTCATGTACCTTAAAATCCTCATCCATATATCTGATCGTAACCTTCTCTTGTCGCTCAACATCACCAACTAGCTTAGGAATACTTAGACAACCTTCTTCGTACGCCCAGAACGCCCCCTCCTCTTCTATAATATCAGCATTGATAAAAGCTTTCTTTATGCCCGGAGCATCATCTTTTTCTAGTTGAATTGTATCCACCAAGAATACCCGAATCGGCTTACCAATCTGAGGGGCTGCTAATCCAACCCCCTTGGCGTTATACATCGTGTCCCACATGTTATCGAGTAAAACACTTAAGCCTTCATAATCAGCAGTGATGTCTTTACAAACTTTCTTTAGAACAGGATGTCCATATGCTACAATGGGTAATATCATTGACTATCTATAAAATCTTTTAGAATCAAAACAGCACTCATCTTATCAACATTCTCCTTGACACGACGCTGTTTTTTTTTCGTGCCCAAATGTACCATCATTTGACGAGCTCTCTGCGAGGTAAACGCCTCGTCAATAGTATGAATACTTAGCTTCGTATACTTCTTCTCTAACTTCTTCTTTAGATCCACCACCTTATGTCCAATCTTTGTCAACTGTCCATCACTATGAGTAGGTAATCCGATCACAATATCTGATACTTGATCGGTTGATACAAGATCTGCTATTGTAGCTTCAAGCTGGCCTGTCTCCACCGTGTTAAGTGGATTGATAGATATCTGAAATTCATCAGTCCATGCCATCCCAGTTCTTTTTCCACCATAATCTATAGCCAGTATACGTGCCATCATAAGAAGTAATAGAATGGAGATGAGAAAAGTTCCAAAAAAAGACCCCCTCCGCCAGTGCGGAGGAGGGCCTCATCCCAAAAACAGTAAATTCTTTAGGTGTCTTGTGTAGTTATCTTATTTCAACACAACCATACGCTTCGTATCCGTAAAGTTCTCAGTTGCAACTGTGTAGAATAACACACCTGAAACTGCGAGCTCATCAGCACGAACACTTATGTAGTTGTTGCCTTTGTCGAAAGAGCCTGTGTAGTTCTTTATAGTTCTGCCCGTTAGGTCAGTTATCGTTAATGTTGCTTCTGCAGCATTAGGGAGATAAAAGCTGATTAGAGTATTCTCAGCAAACGGGTTAGGAACATTTTGTTGGAGAACGAATTCTCCAGAGACTGCATCTTCATTAAAGACTAAGCCCAACTGAGCTATGTCCAATTGTTCATTATAAATCTCAGAGTTATAAGTAGCATTTTCGATTGCTACCATGTCAGATATTGTACCTGAGCTCTTTGCTCTAAATTGAAGTGTAAACAACTCTTCGCCAGTAGTCAGTGACTGCGCTGCCACGTCACTCCAGCTAATTGCTATAGCTCCTTCAGTTGCTTTTGTATATCCGATATGCTCTCTTCCGATAGCAAGTCCTTGAGCATCGATACCAGTAAAGGCAAGTGCGTCAGCGTTAAACGCAATAGACATTTGCATACCGAGTGTATTGATCACATCTGACGCCTTGAAAGAAACCTTAACCGTCTCTCCAGGTGTGAATGATCTATCTTCAGTTACAAGATTATAATTAGATCTGCTTCCTGCAACTATACTTGCTGCGTCTACCGTACCATTGACGTCTCCAACTTTAAATCCAATAAAATCAATCGACATGTTAGCCACTAAGCTATTGATGTCATATGCTTCAGCAAGATTATCATCAAGTGGATATTCTGGATCAAAGAAATCATAATTCTCATCTATGAATCTCCATGACTCATTGTTAGTGAATGATTCTTTATAACCCAAGATTACACTTCTCAAATCAACTAAGTCAATTGCTGTTATACTTCTATCATTGTTGATATCAGCTGCTAGGATCTTGTATGGAGAATCAAACTTAGATATACCGAGGATATATCTCTGTATGAGTACAAGGTCTAATGTACTTACCCCGTTGAGGTAGTCATCACTGCTTGTTGGATCTATACTATATGAACCGCCTTGCGGCATAGCAGGGAAAGCATAGTCTCCTCTGTCGTTGGTCATTGAAGATTCTAAAGTAGCAGACGTTCCATCCATTGACTTTATATCAACTGTTATGTTAGGAAGACTCTCTTTGTTTTCATTGTGTATGTTTCCACTTACAAAAGCAGAAGTTACACTGTTACAAACATTATTGTTGTCTTGTACTTTGATGTTTACAGTTGTGAAATCAAATATGCTTTCTCCACCACCATCATAGTATACAAAGTAGTTAACATCTACACCATCAGCTCCTACGTCATTACAAGTAAAAGTCAATGCCGCTTGAGAGATCCCAAATCCACCATCACTTCTATTGCCAACATCACTTAATCTTACAATACTCATAGATAATGCTTGACCACATGGTCCAACACTCTTGCCATTGTCAAGATCCGCAGCCCATACTTCTACCATAGGTCCTGTATTCATCAAGACTGTAGATATATCTATCGCAAATGGTGTAGGTTTCTTTGTATTTACAATTGTAAAGTTCTGAACACAGCTTTGGATGTTACCACATCTGTCTGCTACTGTCCAAGTTATTCTGTGTGTACCAAGAGGGTAAGTTCCTGTATGAACTGCCTTACTTGTTTTCTCACCAGTTGGATTAGAAATGATAATTATATCGTTATCAAATGTTTCAAACGTGCCATTACCATCTAAGTCCAGCTCTATTCTACCAGTCCACCTGTGCTCTGTTGCTTCTGTACATTCATCGAATGCTGTAGCCATCAACATGACTTCACCACCATTACAATCAGCCACTTCAACTGAGTTAGCTCCCGTCAGGTCATCTGAACATGTTAACGTTGGTCCCTCAGGATCATTAACTTTTATAATCTGTGTGTGTGTTCCTACTACAAATGGATTGCCTGCTGTAGATTGACACCAGTCAATAACTGTAAATGTTCTTACAACTTTAAAACAAGCATCTGACTCTTGATCTTGCGTATTGAACAAGAACAATTGATTCTCAGTAGACACTGCCAATTGGCTACATTTTCCACCAGCATCATCAATGTTAGGTGTACCAAAGCTTTCATTGATCAACTCTTCAGGTGTCATACAACCTTCAAGTGTTACATCTTTTATATCTGCGAAGAGTACAGAATCAATCAATAGAGAGTTTCTTTGAATTGTTATTACCTGTCTGCATATTCTAACTGCCGAACCTGTCTCATCCGAGAACAACTCTCTAATTATTCTGCCTGAGTTACAGCTATTAATGTTCGTAGTTATTTTAACTGAAATGGTTGGGATGCTACAATTATCAAATATTGTACCGTCTACCAAATCATCTGTAAATCCGCCTATTACAAATTCATCTGGTATACCAAACGATTTTTGCTGTCCTTGAGGCACTATACTTCCAAAGTATTGCGCTAACGGATCATTTGCAATATCATCATACGTTGCATCATAAGATGGTAGATCAAAATTACAATCTATCGTAATGTTCGGTGGACAAGTTACAATCGCAGGATTCTTATCTTGGAGCTCAACAAAAGTCATGCAACGATTTACATTACCTCCTGTATCATAAGCTCTCAGCTCTACCATCAATCCATCTTCTCCTTGGTTGTTAACATCTGCACAGCAGAAGTCTACATATGGAGTACAGATTGTCTCATTACTGATATAGAACTTACCATCTCTTTCATAAGATGAAGAAGAGTAATCTCTGTAACATCCATCACCAGATGCAGCCCGTGCTTGACAAGAATCATCAAATATGCTGAATAGTAACTCTCCATCATTATTAGTATCTAAACTCTGTAGAAGATCTAAGTCATCCATACGAGTCACACATATTCTATCTAAATCACACTGGTCGTAAGTACCATTGTCTATTGATGTTACCGGCAACCTTACATCACCATCTCCTGAGATTCCTATCACTAAGAACTCTTTACAAATAACTACTGGAGGCGTATCATCCATCACAGTAACCTTTGTAGTATCTGTAGCTCTGTTACCACAATCATCAAAAACCGTATACACTACGAAGCTCATCCCTGTTGGGAAATCATAGAACATGTTAGGGACTCCACTTGTAGACCCTGGGCCTATCAAATTACCGTCCATATCATATATAGCTACTTCTAAAAGTAAGTCTTCATTTGCAGTACACTCATCTTCTATAACTGGTTTAGGTATGTTGACAAATCTTGAGCATTGCTCAGCATCAACAGTAAATGTCATATCTGCTACTGGACCAGCGATCTCTGGTGCAACTAAATCTGTAACTATAATCTCTTGTACTCCGAGGTTCAGCTTTTGTTCTTCATCACCACCTTGTGATATTGGACATGACCACTCTCTCAAGTACCATTGTCTTTGAATTTTAACTTTGCATCCAAAGTCAAAAATTAAATCTTCAAAATCCGCTCCTATATTACAATTAGCAAGATTTCTATTGATTATCGTTTTATAAGCGTTATCTGCATTTTTATAATTCAGAGCAGCCAAAAGGCTAGTATCTACTTCACCCTTACTATTTATAAAAATCAATATTGGAGATCCTGTACCGCCTTCAGCTATACTAATAGGAGCTGGCGCAGGATTATCTGGATCATCCGGATAAAGACGTGCATAGTTGCCCGTACAAGTCAAAGGAAGACTATCCACTGGCCATACAACTCTGTTCCCATCAATAGTTTGATCAACAGCTGTCTGCTTTGGATCCAATGCAAATTGCGAAGGCATGATAATATGTCCAGGAACATCAAGCACGCCATTTCCAGGTACAGTATCAAATCTTAAAACGTCTAAAGTATCTGTACAGATGTTTGATCTGTTACCAAATTCATCTTCAGCAAAATAAGTCACCTCTACTCTTCTTAGAATCCCTTGGTCCAATCTATCACAATCATTAATATCTGATTGAGCAATAATCGTTGTTGTAACTTCGCTACAATCTTCAACGAGCTCATCGATTGTAGACATTACGTCTCCATTGTAATCAAGACAAAGTATCTCCATCAGACCTGGGTCATTACAAGTTACTATAGGAGGAGACTTATCTTCAAGAACTACAGTACCCCAACAAAGGTTTCCACTGTCTTCATCAATAACCTCAACTGTAAGTGGTTTTCCAAGTAGACCATCGGCATTGGGTATAACAACACCTAAAGAACCTGTACCTCCTGATCCTGCAACTACAATTCCTCCACTTTTAACAACTATACTATCAATCATAGCAATCATTGGGTTACATGGATCTGAAACTCCACGTAGCATATCTGCAACCATTATTGTTGCTTCACAAGATTGACTTACTGAGACATTTATTTGAGCATTACATGCGAGAGATGTCGTTCCGGATGTTGGACCCCTAAGCGGTATCTGTGTTAGTGTTGCTACAGCAGCAACAGCACAAGGACAACCAGAGTCATCTACAGTTGCACTTGCAGTATAGTCACCTGCTCCAAGGTTAGTAAACGTAGCTGTTTCTCCAACCTTGACAATTTTATCCACACCATCTACAGTGACCGTTATCATTGCGACATCCTTACACTTTGTACCAATGTTTCCATTTACTGTTATTGATATAGATCCATCCATATCATTTGGATTACCAGATGCACATGTAGGGTTAACTGTAGAAGAACTTAAAGTCAACGTGCCTCCACTTGGAACAGCCGTAGGGCCACTTACGACACCAGCTGCACTGTATACATAAGTACCAGCACCATTTGCATCAAAATCTGGAAGCGAGCCTTCTACTTTAGAATAGTCATCATTACTACATATAATTTCTAATGTGAAGTTTCCCTCATTATCAAAAATCTTAGTTGCATGGACAATTGGACTTTCGTCAAATGTTGTTATTGATCCATCAGCTACAAACGTGAATGACTTAACGTCTTTTCCAACTATGCTTATAGCTAGCCCACCTTCACAGTCAATAACAAAAGAGATATCGTCAATATCGATACCACAGTCTGCTGCTTGCCCTTTTGTTAGGCCAAATACAACAAAGAATAAAATTGGGATGTATATCCTCCACTTACTCTTTAAAAAATGAGTAAAACTCGTTTCCATCATCAGATACTTTAAATAGAGTTAATAATTCTAAAGCGCTCCTGGACGTCAGTTGACACCAGAAGACTATTGAAATAGATTAATTACCGTATGTGAGAAGAGGAAATGGTGGGTTCACGTTTTCAATCATTAAACTCCAACGACCTCTAATTAGGCTCTATTAGTATCTCGGTTATAGTAAATCCAGAATAGGACATTCTGGCTCGTAAGTATGGTTCTGTACTATACGATGGAACAAATATAGAATTCTTTTAATATGTAGTACTATCTTTTACAAGGTATTTTACATATTAATTTTTTACAATGTATGCTTCATCTATAGTCTGGTTGATTCTGACTTGTGTCAGATACAAGCCATCATGTGGTAGTTCAGGTAGCTTCAAAGGAAACAAATAAGCAGGTATACCACCTTGCCAAGTCTTAGAATAAACACGTCTACCTTGTAGATCATAGATCGAAACATCTATATCACTTGGTTCTTGGCTCTTGGTTTCTATGTCAATCCAACTTTGTCCATCCGTAGGATTAGGATGTACGCTCAGACTGAGTATAGTTGACTGTATCTTGTCACTTATTGGTTCGATTGAGAGTTGATGTGCGACTTCATTATTATCATACATCATTGCTCGTAGTCTATCTGACGTTGCTAACGTTGACTTTTTTAAATGATCATTCTTCACTAAGATATCAAAAGAGCCTGAGGCACTTGATTGTGGATCATAGTAAACAATGTCAATCGAATTATACGTTGACGCAAACATATCAGCAGTTCCATCTATACTTTCGATGGTTCCGTCAACTACATCCAGTGATATTTGGAATACTGAGTGTGACTCAAATGACGTGAGGTCAAGTTTGTAAAGAGTATGCGTCTCACTTATTACAATTGATTCATATGGTAGCATAGCGGACGACCGTGAAGAAGACTTAGACATGACATCACCGCTGACATCACCTCGCTTGGCGGCCGTGATTGTTAGCAAGCCATTCAATTCTTGAGGTATTGTATAGAACATGTGATCATCATATGTCGACATACCATCTTTCACAGAGAAGATCCATGGCATGGCTTGCTCATCAAAACGGACATCATATCCCAAGATTAGCTTTTTCACCATGATAAGATCTGACGCGGTTAATAGGCCAGATTGATCTATGTCTCCTGCAGCTTCTTGCCACGTCTCTAACTTGGAAAATCCAAGAATGTGATTTTGCATCAGCTTTAGATCGATAACTGAAAGTCCAGTATGCCAATCATCATCGTGTGATATATCTATAATAGGTTCTTCATTAGGTACTCTTTGTATCTCAAATCTTCCTGATTCATCAGTAAACAAATGAGTTCTTCCTTCTGAAGTATTTAAGTCCACCTTAATATCTACTAATGGGTCTACTCCTGCAAACAATACCTGCCCAACCATAGCTGGTGAAGACATAGTACAGTTGCCATTAGCGTCAACCGTCAATGTTGTCGATTCTTGAGTGATGTTATTGTCACAATCAGTAGCGATTATATCCACATGGTAAGTACCTGTATCGGCACAGGTGAACGTATAAAATCCAGCTGAGTTGAAAAATGGAAAACCTGATCCTGTATGAGCTAATCCAGTTCCTGATCCCGTTTGAGCTCCAGCAAAGCCTGTTCCTGACCCTGTCATTGTGATCGAGGAAAGACAATCGGAGTTATCCGTATACATAGAAAGTATATCAGTAGTATCTAAAGTATATGTTCCATCAGGTCCTTCAAGCCCAACTTGCACATTGGGTATAACCACGATAACTGGAGAAACATCTTCCTTGATCTCAATATTAACGATGCAGGTATTGCTTGAGATACCATCAGAACTCACGGCTTTAACTTCTATCTGTATTGTGGATGGAGTAAGACCAGACCTTAATTCTGCTGGACAGAACTCTAAAGAAGAGACAAAGTCTTGGGTATCTGTATCACATGTATCCACCAACTTGCGCCCGACAAACTTAACCGGATGGCAGGCTTGAACTGGAAGGCTCTTATAAATAGAATCAAGCTTAACCCATATGCTGTTGCCATTATCTAATGTAAAAGCCAGGTCTACAAGATCATCACAGTCTATAACTGGAGCGACCGTATCTACAACTGTCACTTCAATTGTATCTGGTTCAACAACATTGGCGCAGACATATCTTCCGGCATAGACAACATCGTAAGTTCCCGGATATACAAATGCTGTATCACCCAGCTCATAGGTCATGCCATCTACAACTGCTTCAATATCGTCTATCGTAACCTCAGTACAACTTGTTGTTAATATAGGCTCTGCAATAACTATCCCTATAAGACAACCATCAGTTGCAGTCACAAGGGATGCAGGAGCATCAAGCGTAGCTTTCGTGGTGTCAATAACAATGATGTATTGTGTATCTCTCAGTGTTACTCCAGTATTCCAATCATTTACAGCCCAAAGACGTTGATACTTAGATTTCGCTAAGCACAAGCCCTTAGTAGGCGTAGAAATAGAAGATGTAATGGATACGCCGCATCGATCAACTAAAACGGACGGATCAAAGTTTACACCTCCTGTTATAGAAGTATCACTATGATCCTGCTCACAATAAATCTCTATATCATCTGGAAACGTGATTAGTGAAAGATCGAATCGTTCTGTATAAATCTCACTATTACAATTAAGGATATTTCCATACTCATCTTTGACCGCCCAAGTTCTGGTGATCAATTGAAAAGTATCAGAAGTGATTGGATATTCTATCGGGGCTTCATCAACAAAAGATATGCTACCAACGCCTAATGGCAGTTGATCACAACTGCTGGTTACATCTATAAGCGCAGCTGGATTGATCGCTCCTAAGTTTCCTATACAAGAGATAAGCGTATCCCTACAAGCTATTGCTAATGGAGTTTTGTCTTCTACATGGATCTCAACCATGCATATCTGATTGTCAGTATCCGTCAGTGAAGCCATAATGACCTTACCAACATCCGAGCAAGTAAATTCTAATGAAGATCGATCTTCTACAGTTACAGTAAGATCAGAAACATCTTGTCGAGGAGTTAGATTATTAATACTCAATGTTGTTGGTATGCCACTGTTAATGGAGACATTAACTTTGGCATAACATGCTACTTGAGCAGATCCTTCTACACTCATCAAGAGTGCAATCAATAAAAAGAAGGAATATGGAATGCGCTCGATACACGAGCGCAAACCATATTCCATTCTTGGGACAAGAGGTCGAAAAACGGTTCTCATAAAAAAGGTTCTATTATCCTCTCGGATAGTAACTATAGGTCGAGCCCAATGGGCTTGGTTTACATGTTTGTATTACTTCAGGTTGAGTACATTTTTAGGCCTCGCAGCCTTAGAGTTGTAGTCTCTAGCTACTGTGGTGGGGGTGTTAACATATTGCAAATATATGTAATATGTATAAATCTGAGCAGGACGCTACTTTTTATTTGATATTTCGATTTAACATATATAAACCCGTAGATAGCTTTAGTTATGGGCATAAAAAAGGGCTCTTATGAGCCCTTTTTTATATCAAAGTCTAATCAAGCAATTCTTGCTCAACAGGTTCTTCGATTACTTTCTCTGTTACTTTGAGTGACTCATACTTCTTAAGTCCAGTTCCTGCAGGTATTTTCTTACCGACAATAACATTCTCCTTAAGGCCTTCTAAGTAATCTCTCTTAGCTGCGATCGCCGCTGTACTAAGTACTTTAGTTGTCTCCTGGAATGATGCAGCTGATATCCAACTTGCAGTTCCCAATGAAGACTTTGTGATACCTTGTAGCATCGGTCTACTGGTCGCAGGCACAGCATCTCTAAATTCAAGAGGCTTCAAGTCATTGCGCTTTAAGTATGAGTTTTCCTCACGGATCTGTCTGATAGAAGTAATCTTACCAGGCTTCATCTTATTAGATTCTCCGGCTTCAGTGATCACCTTCTTGTCAAATATCCAATCATTCTGCTCTAAGAAGTCATACTTCTCAACTGCTTCGCCCTCTAAGAAAGTCGTATCTCCTGGATCAACTATCTTAACACGGCGCATCATCTGACGTACAACAACTTCAATGTGCTTATCATTGATACCGATACCTTGTGATCGATATACTTCTTGGATACCATTGACGATATACTTCGATACTGCAAATGGTCCAGATATATTCAAGATATCCTCTGGTGCTGTCGCTCCATCAGATATATGTGATCCTGCTCTTACAAAGTCACCTTCTTGTACCACCAAGTGCTTAGAAAGTCCTACTAAGTATTTACGTTGCTGACCACCTTTCTCATCCGTAACGAATACCTCTCTGTTACCACGCTTCATCTTACCAAACTTCACGATACCATCTATCTCCGCAGTTACTGCTGGGTTAGAAGGGTTACGTGCTTCGAAGAGTTCTGTAACTCTTGGAAGACCACCAGTAATATCTTGTATACTACCTTGCTTACGAGGTATCTTAGCAACACGTCCTCCTGATATAACGCTATCTCCATTCTCAACCAAGATGTGAGATCCAACTGGCAAGTTGTACGTTCTTAGTACTTCACCACCTGCATCTACAACATTGATTGTAGGTATTTTCTTCTTCTTACGAGACTCGATTATGATCTTCTCAACGTTACCTGTTTGATCATCACGCTCAGATCTAAATGATACACCTTCTTCGATAGACTCATACTGTATGATACCACTAAACTCCGATACAATAACGGCGTTAAATGGATCCCACTCACAAATCACATCTCCCTTCTTAATCTTCTTCTTGCCTTTGATGAACAAGTTCGATCCATAAGGGATATGAAGGTTTGCTAATATTTTATTTGTCTCTGGCTCAACGATTCTAAGCTCTCCTGATCTTGAAAGTACAACCTCTGACTTCTTACCGTCTTCTTCAAACGATACTGTATCAACGTTATCAAACTCAAGATTTCCATCAAACTTAGAAACATGCTCAGACTCAGTCTTACTTACAGATGCGATACCACCGACGTGGAATGTACGTAGTGTCAACTGTGTACCCGGCTCACCGATACTCTGAGCAGCTATAACTCCAACAGCATCTCCCCTTTCGGAAATCCTACCTGTTGCCAAGTTCTTACCGTAACACTTTGTACAAACTCCCTTCTTCGTTTCACAAGTCAATACTGATCTGATCATTACAGATTCGACACCTTGCTCTTCAATCACTTTCGCAATATCCGGGCCTATATAACTTCCTGAAGTCAATAAAACTTCTTCTGTATCTGGGTGAACTATATCGTTAAGCGCATATCTTCCTACGATTCTTGGAGCAAGATCTTCGACTTTCTTGTCATTGTCGATCAAAGCCATTGTCTCGATACCTCTCAGTGTATGACAGTCTTCTTCGATGATGATAACGTCCTGAGATACATCTACCAATCTACGTGTCAAGTAACCCGCATCGGCAGTCTTAAGTGCTGTATCGGCAAGACCTTTTCTCGCACCGTGTGTAGAGATAAAGTACTCGAGTACTGATAGTCCATCTACGAAGTTTGCAAGTATCGGATTCTCGATAATCGCACCTCCTGTATCACCTGACTTACGTGGCTTAGCCATCAGTCCCCTTAGTCCACAAAGCTGCTTAATCTGCTGCTTACTACCCCTTGCTCCACTATCGAGCATCATAAATACTGAGTTAAATCCACCTTTATGTTCGGCTAATTCAACCATAAGATTTTCTGTAATCTTATTATCGGCATAAGTCCACTTATCGATAACCTGATTGTACCGCTCATTGGCAGTGATCAATCCCATGTTATAGTTTTCCCATACTTCATCAACTTCATCCTGCGCTTCAACTAAAGTTGATTCTTTGATCGTAGGGGTAATCAAATCTCCCAAGTTGAAAGACAAGCCACCTCTAAATGACCAATAGAAACCCATATCCTTCATGTTATCAAGGAACTGAGCTGCTACAGCGAAGTTTGTTCTATCAATAACATTACCGATGACTTTCTTCAAGTTCTTCTTAGTAAGCAATTGATTGATAAACGGAACCTCTTCAGGTACTGACTCATTGAATATCACACGACCTACGGTCGTTTCTATTCTTTCTTTTACGATGTGGCCCAGTTCATTCTCAACATCAACTTTCACCATGATTGCATCATGCAGTTCAACTGCACCTTCGTTATATGCTATCAATACCTCCTCCTCTGAGTAGAAAGTTGACATCTTCTTACCCTTTGGCGCTTCTTTCGCCTTTGTTATATAGTATAAACCAAGTACCATATCCTGTGAAGGAAGAGTAATTGGAGAACCATTTTGAGGATTAAGCATGTTGTGCGAAGACAACATCAATAGCTGTGCCTCAAGGATAGCTCCTTGGCTAAGCGGTACGTGTACCGCCATTTGATCACCATCAAAATCGGCGTTAAACGCACCACAAACAAGTGGGTGTAATCTAATCGCCTTACCTTCTACCAATCTCGGCTGGAAAGCTTGGATTGATAATCTGTGAAGTGTTGGGGCCCGGTTCAACATGATCGGATGCCCTTTCAATATTCCTTCTAATATTTCCCAGATAACTGGATCCTTACGATCTACTAATTTCTTTGCTGACTTTACAGTCTTGACAATACCTCTTTCTATTAGTTTTCTAATTATAAAAGGCTTGAACAACTCTGATGCCATCCCTTTTGGAAGACCACACTCGTGAAGCTTCAGGTAAGGTCCTACAACGATAACAGATCTACCAGAATAATCAACACGCTTTCCTAATAGGTTCTGACGGAATCGACCTTGTTTACCTTTAAGTATATCACTTAAAGATTTCAATGATCTACCACCTTCTGCCTTTACTGCGTTAGACTTTCTACTGTTATCAAAAAGAGAGTCAACTGCTTCTTGAAGCATTCTCTTCTCGTTTCTCAAGATCACCTCTGGTGCCTTGATCTCAAGAAGTCTCTTCAATCTATTATTACGTATGATTACTCTTCTATAAAGATCATTAAGATCAGAACTTGCAAAACGACCTCCATCCAAAGGAACCAATGGTCTAAGTTCTGGCGGTATCACTGGTAGATAATCTATGATAGCCCATTCAGGCTTGTTCTCCATGTGCTTATTACCATCTCTAAACGCCTCTACAACTCTTAATCTCTTAAGTGCTTCTGACTTACGTTGCTGTGAAGTCTCTGTTGCAGCTTGATG
>CALIHL010000147.1 GCA_938022935.1 uncultured Saprospiraceae bacterium | reverse complement strand
AAGCAAAATCCACAACAACAGGGTCAGCAGCAGCAACAGCAGCAAGACCTTAGGATCTTGACTTACTTGATAGAATACAATGGCTTGATTTATAAATTTCATGGCTTATCTCAAACTGCAGACTTCAATAACTTCTCACGGATTTTCCAAAATACGATGGGCAACTTTGACAGGTTGACTGATCCTGCAAGAATCAATGTATCTGCAGATGTTATCCAAGTTGCTCAAGTCAATAGAGCAGAGGCTTTGGGCAGTGCCTTAAGACGCATGAGACTTACAGACGAAGACATGCACGAGATTGCAATATTGAATAATATGCAATTAGAAGATGTGCTTCAACCAGGTCAGTTGATTAAGACGATTAAGAGAGGGAAGAAGTAGGTTTGCTAATGTGCTAATGTGCTAATTAGTTAATTAGAAAGTT
The DNA here is from genome assembly GCA_938022935.1 of uncultured Saprospiraceae bacterium. GTDB lineage: Bacteria > Bacteroidota > Bacteroidia > Chitinophagales > Saprospiraceae > JAJRXG01. The sequence goes on along the minus strand of CALIHL010000147.1, from coordinate 18,169 downwards.
GTCTAAGTTATTTCAATTATTCCTTTTGGTGTTTTTAGAGTGAGGACAACTTTTGGTTGAATAGCATAGGTGACTATAATGTCCAAATTTAAAGGAGCGGTTACTTCCTTAATATGGTCTGGATCTGGGTGTTCTAATCTAATGGCTTTGAGCTCGCAGTTGTCTGATAATGAGGTAGATGGATGTATGCTGTCTTGCCAGTCCAAAAGAAAGGGAACTACTTCAATCGCAGGCTTTGAAAGAGGATCAGTGAGTTGCCAACTCAACATGGAGCCATCTTTTAAAGCTCGACTGCCGCTTTGTGCACTGCCATAGTCAGATCTGTAATTAGAAAGTATAGTTGCTTCTTTTTCAATTGCGAAAGACTTGATCGCCCATCTGGTGATCCGCGGCTCTTTTATAAGATCTATACCCATCCAGCGAGGAGCAGAGATGTCCTTGTTCTCGGGATCGGGAGCGAGTATCTCAAAGTATGAATGAGGACCTATTTTGAAAATTGCATTGTGTGTGCCTTTTGTAAGATGTCTGCCTCCATAAGTAGCTCGGATGCCAGTCAGTTCTGAGATGTGGTCGATGCCACTTTCTAAAGTAGGAGCACAAAAAACGATATGATCAACTCTATCTAACAAAGCTTACTATTATTGATTGAAAACTAGAAGCGTCTCTTTTTTGTGTAATCAGGTCGAAGACCTAATCTAAGTCCAACTTGAAACTGGTTGATGGATGAGGAGATGTTGCCGGTTCTACCAAATACCTCTGAAAAGTTATGACCAGATACATCAAAGTAACGCTGGTATTGTAAAAATGGAGTGATGGTCAATAGATCAGTAACGCCTATATCAAGGCCAATACCTACAGAAGCTTTCACATCAAAGTTACCATCTCCAAGTACGCCAAAACCAAAACTTTTTCTTGCATAGTCAGCCCCGACTCCACCCATAAAAAAGAATCCTTTCTTAATCAATCCACCTTGTTTGCTGAAAGTAGGGCAGTCACAATCTCCTGTGAAGTCAAAGGCATAAATGTGCGCTAAGATGCCCACACCTATTTGTTCTAATTTAGGAGTTTGAAAAGTGCCGCTCACAAAAAGATTAGAAAAATCATCCGTGGCGCGATGATATGAGATGTTCGGATAAAACTCTACTCGATGATTAGGTAATCTTGACCAGTAATCCAAGGTCACTGATTGAGAACTTGCGAACACTGTGACATTCCGACCCACTTCATTACTCAGGAAGTTATCCCAATTCTTAGCTTGATTAAAGTTGTGACTTATTCTTATGCCAAACTGGGCATTTGCCGAAAGGCACGACATTATCATAACCAAGATTACCGCAAATCGTATCATATCTCCGAAATATTAAAATCAAAACGCATCAAACCCAAGTAAGATTATCTTTGCAAGCGAATGAAGACAAAGAATCAGAAGGATAAGGTAGAAGTGATCACGTTGGGTTGCTCCAAAAATCTCGTGGACTCTGAGAATATAGTCACGCAGTTAAAGGGAAATGACATCTTAGCGCATCATGAACATGAGGAAGATGAGGCAAACATAGTTATCGTCAATACTTGTGGATTTATCGATCTTGCTAAAGAAGAATCGATTGATACGATATTGGCTAATGTTGAGCGTAAAAAGGCTGGAGCGTTAGATAAAGTGTATGTAACAGGCTGTCTATCACAGAGATATAAAGATGACCTTGAAAGAGACATACCAGAGGTGGATGCGTACTTTGGAACAATGGACTTGCCTGCGTTGCTCGCACGGTTTAACGCAGACTACAAGCATGAGCTGGTAGGAGAGCGAAAGATATCAACGCTACCTCACTATGCATATCTTAAGATCTCGGAGGGTTGTAACAGGACATGCTCGTTCTGTGCGATCCCATTGATGAGAGGCAAGCACATCTCAAGATCTATAGAAGATCTGGTTGTTGAAGCGAAGACTCTTGCCAAAAGAGGTGTAAAAGAACTGATGCTCATCGCTCAGGAGTTAACTTATTATGGTCTTGATCTATATAAAAAGCGGGCTCTATCGGAGTTGTTAGAAGCACTTTCTGACGTGGATGGTATCGAATGGATCAGACTCCACTATGCATATCCAACTAAGTTTCCAAGAGAGGTGCTTCAGACGATGTCTAAGCTGCCGAAAGTGTGTAATTATCTAGATATACCACTGCAACATGCTAATGACGATGTTCTGGAGCGTATGCGTCGCCAGATCACACAAGCAGAAATGAGAGATCTGATGGCATATGCCAAAGAAGTGGTGCCTGATATAGCGATCAGAACTACGATGTTGGTCGGCTTTCCAGGAGAGACGGATCAAGAGTTTGAGGACATGTGTGATTTTGTCAGAGATATGAGATTTGAGCGGTTAGGTGTATTTCAGTATAGTCATGAGGAAGATACTTCAGCACACGAGCTGAAAGATGATGTGCCTGCAGAAGTTAAATCCCAACGTGCTTCGGATCTTATGGACATACAAAGAGAGATCTCCCTTGATAAGAATGTCGCTCTGGTCGGCACAACGCAAAAGGTACTCATCGATAGAAAAGAAGGTGGATTCTTCGTTGGAAGAACAGAGTATGATAGCCCTGAAGTAGATAATGAGGTGCTGATTGATGCGTCGCTTGATTATGTTAGACTGGGTGATTTTGTAACAGTCGAGATCACAGGTGCCGAGGACTTTGATATTTATGGAAAACCAATAAAAGACAGAGCTGACAACTAACTCAGCTTAGTCTTGTTATGAAGAGATAACACAACAACTTGGATACACCATCGCCATTTAAGAAAGAGATACATCCTGTACAGCAAGCCATTGCTGTGTTGGTGGCTATGCCTGTGATGATGCTCTTGTTTTTGATTCCAAGTTGGATAGGAATTTTTGAATTGGACGAGCACTTTCCTTGGACAGTAGCAGCAGCGTTTACCTTACTATTTGGCGTGATCAATAGTGTGCTGAGTTTAGCAGCTACAGATCAAAACAAATACTTTGGCACTTCAATCATATCATATATGGGCGTGTTAGTGGTCGGAGGGTTTATAGCTTGGTTGTTTAGCGGACAAAGTATACATGAAGCCAAATCTTTTAGATGGATTTATATAGTATTTACATTTGGTTATCTGTTATTCTTATGTATGGTTCGAGCTATGCGTAAGATTGTAAAAATAGCACAAGATCAAGACGCTCGATTGAGAGGGGAGGAGTGATCATTGTTAGAGATTTAAGTTGACACAAAATATTTTAATTATGAAATTATTCATGTCTTTTCTAATTGTAATTACAGTACTTGTGAGTGCTTCATGTCAGACTAAGCCAACAACCCAGAGAACTAAAGTTGTGTCTGCAGATCATTGGTCAACTCATCTGCCAACTTCTATTGAGCGTGTTGAAAAGTCAGAAGAAGAGTGGAAGAAAGAATTGAATGAGCAAGAGTTCTATGTGATTAGAAAGAAAGGTACCGAGCGGTCTTTTACAGGTGTAGAATTATTGAATAATAAAAAAGAAGGACTTTATACATGTAAAGCATGTGGGCTTCCTTTGTTCGCTTCAGATACAAAGTTTAAAAGTGGTACTGGGTGGCCGAGTTACTTTGCACCATTGAAGGCTGAGTATATAAAAGAAGATACTGATTATAATCTTGGATATGCACGAACTGAAGTCATGTGTGCTCAATGTGATGGGCACCTCGGCCATGTGTTTCCAGATGGCCCTCAGCCAACAGGGTTGAGATACTGTATCAATGCTGTTTCTCTTGATTTTCAAGAAGCTAAACCAGAGCCCAAGAAATCAGGCGAATAGTTTTGTTATTTTAGATTAAGACTTGCGCTGCCATTAAGATCTCCGACTTTGATACCAGTAAAGTTGGCATTCGTCATATCGTTGTCTTGAAGCGTGATCGTTCTAAATCCACTCATATTTTGTGGAAGATCAGTGCCTGTAAGATTATCAGGTATATCTAAGAATCGCCAGCTGGAGTTGCCTGCGAATGAATCGCTTCTGCCTAGGATTACTAATCTCATCTGTACAAGGTCTACAGCGCTTACAGAGCTATTATTATTGGCATCTGCTGACAATATCTGATATACGTTGTCAAATCGCGTGAGGCCTAATATGTGTCTGGCTGTAAGTACAAGATCTGTAGAGGATAACCCGTTTCCTGATCCGCTGGTGAAAGTTGGTGTTACTGTATATGTACCGGCACTCAGGTCTTGAAAATTATAAACACCATCGGCATTGGTCACTGTTGACATACCATTGTCAAGCGTAACGGAAACACCGCTGATGCCCCCTCTATTTGGCGCTGTGATCTTTCCAGTTATATTTAAGTCATTTCCTGGATCAACGGTACAAGCTGTCTTACGTACCGTAAGGAAGAGGCTTTCAGTATTTGATAAGATAGCGCAGTCATCTGCAGTTATAGTGGAGATGTTTTGTCCGACTACAGCGGAAAGATTTTCGCCGTAGCTTACGCCATATACTCTTTGCGTTTGAGACCCTGAACCTTCAAAGTCAAATGAGGATGTGGTGAGCACGACCATGATGTTGTCCAAAGTATCCGTGATGATATAAGCATAATGTCCTTCACTTGGATCAACAAATTCATTATTTAGAAATGGTACTTCGTCAGCTGCTCCATCGCTTGGGCATATGTTGATAGAAGTCACCCAATTGGTTGTTGCTGTTGCTGTCTCGAGACAACCAAAAGAAGCACCGCAGTTATCTTTTAGCACTTTCAAAAAGGTGGTCGTGCTGGATAGTATGGCACAAGTATCTGCCATGATTGTATTGATCTGATCTCCGATATTATAATTAAGTGTGCCTTGGTAGGAGACACCAAAGATGTTTTCTGTCTCTAGAGAGGAGCCTTCAAAATTATAAGAATCTTCAAAGTGAACTCGTGTGATCTCATTGTTATCATTGGCAAATATATATGCATAAGTACTGCCGGCTGAGATTCTTTCCGTATTGAGTAATGGGATATTATCTGGTTGTCCATCATTTGGACATACAGTTACTTCTGAGACCCAGTTTGTTGTCGCAACTATACTTTCTATGCAAGTCGTCATTACCATACTGTCTATGGGTTCGCCTCCTCCATTGTTACCTCCTCCACAAGTCGCTTCGGACCAAGTTCCACCACCCCAATAAGCCCTAAACAAGACGCATCTAAAAATGAGGTAGGGATAGTCATTGATATCAATGCCAGAAGGCACGTCGAGTGTTAGTGCTCCTTCAAAATGATTAATACCATCTCCCGGTCCTATATCCGCTATCATTACTGCTCCAGCTATCGATGTGCTATCGTTCGATAAGAACACTTGTACATCAGGGCCTGATTGTGTCTTAAAGTCATCACCAAAGCGCAGCTGTAGGCTACCATCCTCGAAACGCTCTAGGAAGACAGTGCCTTCCATCACATACTCTCCATCGTGTAGCGTAGTGGTTCTTGTGCAGTCAACATTTTGCGCCAAAGCCAGCTGGCCTGACAAATTCAGAATCAATAAGACAAAAAGTATGCGGATGTGTTTCATGCTTCGAAGTATGATAAGTAATTCATATACGAAGATAATACAGCAAGATGGACCAAAAGGATGCGTTTACCCTTTAATTGATAAGAAATAGATGTTTTTACTCGAAGCCTGTGATGCTTAACTGCTTCCGCTTTTCTTTATCACTTGCCTTATTTAGCTTCCAGTAAGCACTGTGCATCTCGCTGTTCTTTGTTGCAGTAGATGACCTTTCTTGTTTATCAAACATAGAAGGATAGGCTTCTTCAAATGAGATAATCTTATGTGGTGAAACAGTTTGATAAGTTATTAGCAATTGTCTTTTTAAAGCAGGATAAGTAAGTTTTAGAGTTGTATTTCCATTAGATAGTTTTTCTTTGCTAACTGTCGCCTCTTGTCCTTCCATCTTGTGATGGGTCAGCCTAAGGTAGTTAAGTGTGGGTAGGATGCGGAAAGAACCTTCTTTGATGAGTGAAGGGTTGATACGTATAAGATTGAGTAGTTCGTCTTCTAAAAGGTCTGCTTTAATCGAAAAGTCTTGATCTCCTTCTGACTCAAAGTATGATCTGATCTGGATGTCATACTGCCCGTTCTTATTGTTGACTTGTACAAAGCTATGTCCACACCAATCTTGGGCACCCAATGTAACCTTCTCTGTTTTCGATCCGTCAGTTCGAGTGAATACAGATGTCATCATCGAGTAATCGTAGAGGCCTGTTGTGAAACGCCTCAGCTGATTTGTCTTAAGAATCGGTGTTGAATTCTTGTTAGTATAGTTATCATTCTTTACCTGCTTATCGGTTAAGAAATCTTCTGTGACGAAGATGAGAACGATCTCGCCGTTGTGTATATCACGATATCGATTTTGTGAGAGGTTGTACTTCGTTATTTCTGCTTTTCCAGCGTACCAATAGGCAGGGTCAAGCCCATTCTTAATGTCTTCTGTCATGGTAGACGCTATTTTTGAGGTATGAAGGATAAGTCCTTCATCGTATAGTTTATTGTCACACGAAGTGAGAACGAGTAAAGTTGACATAAAGATAAAATAGCGGATTGTAGGCATCATGTTGAGAGAACAGTGATTCTTTACAGAATGTTCTAACAATGTATTGCACCTTCAACTTAGTGACGATGTCTATTTATGAAAATGAAATGTGGAGAATAGAGTAGTAACTACTCTACAACGAACTTGCGTACTTCGTAACATCCTTCGCAGTCGCGTTTGACATATTCGAAGTTAGACCTTTCTCTTAGGTCTTCTAGAATTTCTTCATATGGCTTATCCAAGTCAACATTGATGATGCCGTCACTTTGAAACTCTATCTCTGAACCACTGATGACCTTCCAGTTAGATTCTTTCATTAGATAATCTAGGACATATAAGATGTCATAATCTTTGCCGTAGTATTCTTCTTGGACATCATCATTAAGATCGACGAAGTTAACACCATCAAAGCCATAGCGATCGCCAGCGGTCATGATGACGTAGTTAGTCGTATCATCTAAGGCATAAGCACGAACACTTCCTTCGATATTTTCTATTACTTCGAGGTATCCTTCTTCGTTACCGTTTACTTTAAACTTAGTCCCAAGTACTCTAATTCCAACACCACTTCTACGTGCTTTTACAACAAATGGCTTTTTAGGGTTGCTTGCTATATCAAACTCTCCTTGACCATCGATAGTTACATCACGTAGATCAGTCATTTCTACGTCCTTAAAGTAGGTAAGTGTGGTCTGACTGTTTAAATTTACTCTTGATCCATCACTTAATGATAGTTGATCAGGCATATCCGTTGTCGCAAATGTTGCATACAAATCATCATCGCCACCACCTCCAAAGAGTGACCAATCGTTCTGATATCCTTTTATACCAATAAAAGCAATTAAAAGAAACGCTGCTGCTGCAGCGAGAGACCGCCACATAAAGATTCTGTTACCTCTTCCTTCTTCAGGTGCTACTGTTGTTGTAGCTGGTGAAGGAGTCATCGTGACTTCTTTTGCTTGATAAGTTGGCTGTGCTGGTGGCGTGACAGTAGTAGCTTTTACACTGGTAGATGCTGCCGGAGTCGTTTTTATTGTTGCTTTATTTACTATCGGTGCTACTATGGGAGCTGTTCCTACGGCAGTAAGGTTAGCAGGGGTAGATTTTCCCTTTATCATTTTACCGAATGACTCCCATTCGGCATTGGCATCTACTCTTTTTATCTCACTAAGCTTAGCACTCTCAGAGATAATAAGGTTAAATACGTTAAACTCTTCTTTGTTTGATTTTGAGAAAGATCTCCACTCCTCAACTTTAGTTTGTTGAGAAGGAGTGGCTAAACCGTCAAAATAACTAAGCAAATCACCTTCGTTCACTCCGTTATGAAGAATGTTAGTGAATTGGTTCCACTCCGCTTCAGCATCAGTACGCTTATATGATGATAAGTGCTCTGACTCATCATATATAGTCTGATATAGCTCAAGATCAGAAGCATTGTCTTCATCTAAAGAAGACCACTCTTCCAAAGCTTTCAGCTTTTTTGCGGAGGCTTCACCTCTCAACAGTTTTAATATGTCTTGCTCTTTTATTTTTGACATAACACATACATGACGTTTAGTAAACTACATGTCACATTTTTATTGCGAATTAATTTGAAAATAACAATTCGTTACCCTCCAAATCCTCTTTTAACAACTTTAGGGCCTTGGCTACATTGTCTTCTACAGCTCTCTTTGAGATATTGAGATACGCAGCGATCTCATTGTATGTTAGACCTTCAACCTTACTGAGAGAGAATATTTTTCTCATTTTCGGTTTTAGCTTGTCCATGGAACGAAGTATTTCTTCGCGGACCACAAAAGAGTTCATATGTTCTACGTTCTCTTCTATTTCATCAACATTTGCCGCATTCTTATATTCATCTAACTTTTTGTTAGATCGTATCATATCAATCATTCGGTTACGAACGGCTGAATAGAGATAACTCTTAGCGGAAGTGTTAATCTGGATCGTGTCCTTGTTTTCCCAAACCTTCATAAAGGTTCCTTGGACAATCTCTCGACTGCTTTCCCAATCTTTGATGTAGCTATTAACGTAGTTACACAAGGGACCGAAGTAAGTCTTAAAGACTTCTTCAAAATTTGACTCGTTAAACGGGCTCTTATTCACAACTATAACAATTTTTTAGGGGTATCACCCCTATGAAGGAGGCGTATTAGCTACCTTATTTTTGTAAAAGTAGTCAAATTAATTACATATTATAATATTTCTTAATGCAACATTTTAGATTTAACAGCTAGGTGAAACCCTGAGATGTCAATTATTTAAAGAGCTGGGCCCCAGAAATCCTTGACATATAAGCTAACTTTAACGGGAGAATAGAATAGATATGGCAGAGACTAGTTTATGGAACGGATCAGATAAATATTTGTGTGACAGGGAGTTAGCGCAAGCTTTTCACATGGCACGAGTGCTGGGTATGCCGTTATTGATAGAAGGAGAGCCTGGTACAGGTAAGACAGAGCTACCACTCCAGTATGCTAAAGATAGTGATATTGATCTTTTTGTTTATCCAGTGGGATCTAAGAGTACCGTGGACCAATTTGTAGCAAGATTCGATCATGTTAAGTACTTAAGAGACTCACAAGTAGAGGTACTCAATGCCCAAAGAGATGAAAAAGGGCTATCGACAAAGCTGAGTACAGGTGGCAGAAGCACAGACCAACTGAAGGACTATGTGATGCAAGGCCCAGCGGCAAAGGCTTACAGTACGCCTAACTCTGTTCTACTCATCGATGAGATAGACAAAGCCCCAAGAGAGTTTCCCAATGATTTGCTTTATGCGCTCAGCCATCGCAAGTTTGTGATGCCAGAGTCAGGAGATGTTATAGAAGTGTCCGAAGAAGATATGCCGGCTATCGTTATCACGAGTAATAGAGAGCAAGAGCTGCCTACAGCATTCAAAGGAAGATGTATATACCACTATATCTCTTTTCCTCCACCAGAGACGATGAGAGATATCGTGCGCAAGCACTATCCTAAAGCAGATGATGATATTGTACAGCAGGCGATTGATGTATTCTATCAATTGAGACAGTTAGGTCTTGAGCGATCACCATCGACAAGAGAGCTGCTCAACTGGTTGAAGTACATGCAGACATTTTCGAAAGAGGAAACAATCGAAAGGATCAAGAAGCTTGATGGCCTGGGAGCGCTTATAAAGACTCAAGATGATGTGAGACGTGTACAACGCAATCTCATGGATGATATCAAGAAGCCAGGAGGCGCATCACGTTACTAATATATAGATAGAGCTATGTTCGAGAGTTTTCCAGAAGTATGCAGAAGTTATGGCGTCAAGGCTGATGTTAGATCGCTCTTGTTACTACAGAAAGCGATCGATCGTAATCTGATACACACGGTAGGAGATATCTACAGCTTCTTCAAAGGCTCATTGGTTAAGGACCCAACAGATATAGGTCCTTATACCCAAGCTTTCTACGAATACTTCGTTGGGGTCGATGTTGGCGCAGGAGAACGGTTAAACGATGCCATCGCACGAGCAGATACCTTCAAAGATTGGTTAGAAGACTTTGTACAGGCTGATGACCGAAGAAGAGATATGGAGTTGGATGACTTGATCAACCAGTTCTTAGATGAAGTACACACTACTACTTATGATATAAAGCGCGTCTTGGATGGGGAGGATATCTTAAAAGAAGATGATCCAGACATGAAGGATGATGATGGCGGAAACCGTGCCGACGGAGCCAATGCAGAACGACTGCTTGAAAAGGCAGCGGATTATAGGTTTGTCGATCTGGAAGAGCTGCGCAAACGGATGGAGAAGGTCATGGAGCAACAGACCCGTGATCACCAAGGCGGTAGCCACTGGGTAGGTACTGGAGGTGTATCACCATATGGTAATGGCGGAGCTGCTATGGGTGGTATCAGAGTCGGCGGTACTGGTGGCGGTCGTATGGCTCGAGAAGTTATGGGCGACCCACAATACTATCCAGTCGATATAGATGCCCAGATCAATGATGATAACATAGACGCAACCTTGGCAACACTCAAAGGTGTCATAGAAGAAACCAATCAACGATATCTTGATATACCCTTAACTGTGAAGGAAGGAGTTGCACAGGGTGGATTGTTCTTGCCAGTTGAGTTGGACAAGACAGAAGATAAGCTGCAAGTGATCTTATTGATCGACAATGGTGGATACTCCATGGATTATTACATCCGTGCTGTACAAGCATTGTTTAAGAAGATGAAGACTCGATATCAGCATGATCTAGAGACTTACTACTTCCACAATACCATCTATAAGTATGTCTACGAAGATGAAAGACGTACGCGCAAGGTTCCAATAGAACGCATCCTCTCGAAAGATCCTAACTATCGAATCTTCGTAATCGGCGATGCTGCTATGGCGCCTTATGAACTGCATGAAGGAAGCATCATTGCATGGGGACGCATCTCAGAAAAATTCAAGAAGAGTGTCTGGCTTAATCCGGTATCAGAGAAGCACTGGCATATCACATGGACGACTACTATGCTTAGAAAGATATTTAAGATGTATACTATGACACCACGCGGTATCGAGCAGGCCATCTTAGGTATGAATAGGAAGAAACGTTAGATAATGTGCTGATGTGCTAATTGTATAATTAGCTAATTGTTTTCTTACGATCAACTCATCAACTCATCAACTCATCAACTCATCAACTCATCAACTCATCAACTCATCAACTCATCAACCATTCTTTGCTCTTTTTGCATTTTTGATTTCTTGGTCCTTTTTTCTTTTGTCGAAGTAGACCTTGCCTCGCTTTTCTAATTCTAAAGGTACTTGTCTTAAGTGTCTATGATAAGATACAATTAAGAACTTGGCCATATCGTCTGGATGACTGACACCATAATCTTTCAGCTTGTGAGCGAGTCGGCTTCCAGGATAAAAATTCCAATTGACGATCAGCCATTTGCCTAAGCCCATGACTAACTTGTCAGCTGCGTTTTGTTCATCTGTCTCAAGTAGTCGCGCTCTCCCTGTCTCATCTGATAGTCGATCTATCTCTGCCATCGCTTCTGCGACATCCGCTGGTATATAGACATCGTTGATGTACTCTAACTTGATATTTTTGGCATATAATTCTTCTGGAGAAAGCACAGCCTCATCTTGGCTACAAAGAGCCATAGGAATGACGCAAAGGATTATAAAAAGCCATTTCATCGAATAAGGATTTTTAATAGTTAGTTTAATTCGGGATTGTTTTCTATGATCTAATTAACGCATATTGTGCAGGATAATTCTTGACAACCCACATTTAACGCACTCTTAAGAACAGAGCATCATGAGGATCGGACAGTTAGAGATATTCTTGATTCAGTTGATCATCTTCTCGCTAATCTACTTGGTAGATAGTTATGTTGGTTTTTTGGTGTGCTTGATACTTGGGATCATCGCTTTTGCGCTTTTGATCTTGAGTCTCATCTTTGAGTTAGTCGACAGATCTAAAGTGCCAAAGTCATACTTCTACTTTATGATCAACACGGTCATTGCCTGCTTCTTGGTTCTTATCGTGTTCAGCGTCTTTATGACAGGGTCTTTTGACTGGACAAAGCAGTAGTATAGTTTAACTTAATTAGTACAATGGTTCACCGTTAAGGTTGTGCCCCAAGATGTCACTCATGTGATTGAAGAATGGACGTATAGCTTTATAGCTCTTCACTACTTCCGTCATAAAGTCCTTCTGATACATCTCCTTAACTGTATACTCTTTAGAAAAGGTGAACTGCTTGTATCTGAGCAGATCGATAGAAGGGTGGCTTTTATCATAACCGCGAGGAGCACTTTTTACTTGTTGGCCAACCATCTCACCCCAAACAGATTTTAACTTTTTGTTGTTGATCGCCTTTCTAAATGCCTTATCATCGATATCAATATTGGACCTTATTAATGACATGTCAGAAGAAGCGGGATTCCAAAATCCACAAGCGATATATGCACCTTCAGGATTGAGCTTTAAGTAGTAGCCTCCGCGCAAGTATGGCTTTGCTCTGCCCATCGACATGCTCCAGTGAGAATTGTATGGCGTCTTGTCCTTGCTAAATCGCACATCTCTATAGATTCTAAAGAGCTTGTGTTTTTCTATCTCATCGATTTTCTTCATCTCAGCTACCAGATCGGCTAAGAAGTCCTTCATATTCTGCCTAGCGATATCATATCTATCTTTTTGCCCGGCAAACCATGGACGATTGTTATTGTCCCTGATGTCTTGGAGTAGTTGGATCGTATCTTTTTGTATCAGAGCCATGTTCGCTTTCTTGAGGAGCGAATATACCTAATGATAGAATCCTTCATGTTGATAGTGAACAATACTTTGTTATCCTTGTCTTTATAAATTGGAGGCCAGTTCAAAGCCTTCCCTTCATATAACAACTTTGCATGATTCGGCTTCTGATTAGTTTATTGATCCCTATAAGTCTCTTGGCGATCATCGAGTACTTTGTCATCGATCTCTTAAGAGATAGCGGTCTTTGGTCAACAGTTTGGGGCTATGCTTATGTGGTCATTGCCATCTTAGGCTATGTGTGCGGCTTACTTGCACTCTATCTAAAGGGGCGCTCGTCGATGCGTAGCCCTTTAACCAATGTTATGATTGGTGTTTGCTTTGCATCATTCGTGCAGAAGCTCATTTTGATCTTGTTGATATTAGGATATGCTATCGTAAGAAGTGTTGGTGGATCAGCGCTTAGTTATAACACATCTCTTGTTTTGCTATTGATCAGTTTTGTGCCTCTTGTGGCTATGATTTATGGAGCGATCTGGGGTAAGTATCGATTTCAATTAGAAGAGTTGGATGTTGCCTTTGAGGACTTGCCAGATGCGTTTGATGGTTTTAAAATATTGCACATCACGGATATACACAGTGGTACTTGGGATAGTGTTAAGGGAGTAGAAAAGGGCATCAAATTGATAGAAGAGCAAGACGCCGATATGATAGTCTTCACCGGAGATCTTGTCAATATCGATAAGGATGAGATAGATCCTTTTATTCATTTATTTGAACGATTAGATGCACCTTTCGGCAAATATGCGATCCTTGGTAATCACGACTATTATGGACAACCCAGAGATAGAAGCCTAAGAGAGACTTACTACGATGATCTTTATAACAAGTTTGTAAAGATGGGCTTCGATCTCATCCTTAATGATAGTAGAGAAATTAGAAAAGGGAATGATGTCTTTCAATTAGTAGGAGTTGAAAACTGGGGCTCAGGTAGGTTCTTCCCAAAAAGAGGAGACTTAGATGTGGCGACTAAGAAAATTAGAAAAGAAGATTTTACAATTTTACTTTCTCATGATCCAAGTCATTGGGATATGAAAGCGTTACAGCATCCACAACACTTTCATCTTACGCTGAGTGGGCATACACATGGGATGCAGTTTGGTATCAATCTTCCTTTCTTCAAGTGGTCTCCAGTACAGTATAGGTACAAGAGATGGATGGGGCTATACAAAGAGGCTGGTCAATATTTATATGTCAATAGAGGCTTCGGGATATTAGGCTTTCCTGGTAGAGTAGGGATGAGCCCTGAGGTGGCTTTGATTCATTTGCGAAAAGCGAAATCATCATAATATATAGGGCTTACGCTTATAATGAACTAATGGATTCCCTTTAAATCCGATGTTGTCACAACAATTATGAATAAAGACAGTTTAATAGCCTTATAACAACTTACTTAATATCAATAAATCATAATCAAGATGAAAAACATAGTTTTTATACTCTTAGCATCGACAGCTTTACTTGTTACAACATCATGTAAGAAGGCAGCAGGAGATGCAGCAGAAGTAGCTGAAGCAGCAAAAGTAGCAGTAAGCACAGGTAAGACACTACCAGTAAATATCGGATCAAGTATGGTGAACTGGGAAGGTGCAAAGCCAACAGGTACACATACAGGCACAATCGCGCTTTCTTCGGGAGAAGTAACAGTAGATGGTAACATGATCAAAGGTGGATCATTCACGTTAGATATGAACTCTATCACTAATACAGATCTCGAAGGTGATATGAAGGCGGGTCTTGAGGCACACTTGAAAGGAACTGCAGAGGGAAAAGAAGACCACTTTTTTAATGTAGTAAAGCATCCAACTGGAACATTTGAAATCACCAAGGTGACTAAGGTGAACGGAGATGAAGAAGCAACTCACCTTATCTATGGGAACTTAACTTTAAAAGGAGTTACTAAAGAAATTGGTTTTAAAGCATTAGTAGGAATTGGAACGGATAGAATAGAGGTTTCAACGCCACCATTTACAATTGACAGAACGCAGTGGGGTGTTAATTATAACTCAAAGACAGTCTTTGAAGGACTTGGGGACAAGTTTGTAAATGATGAAGTTGGGCTTACAATTAAGCTATCAGCAGGAAAGGAGTTGATGTAATAAGCACGAACTAATAAATAAAAAGAGGCCATTAACGAGGAGTTGATGGCCTCTTTTTATTTATAAACTGTCAGCTGGCTTTCATTTGGAGCAGACTTATGTCAGTTGATGTACAGTCTGGTTGATAGTCGGTGACTTGTAGAAAGTAGTGGGTCTAAAGGATGTAAACAAAAGAGAACAACTGGTTTAATTTTCCTCTTTTAAAGCATAACAACAATATGCAAATCTGATCTCAGTAGATAAAAGTATCATGAGCAGATCGGCTTGCATAACAACCCCGACCTAATTTTTTGAAAGCAAAAATTTCAGTGTACCCTTTAGAGCTAAGATAATATCAAGGCTCTTTTTTTATTTATGGTCATGATAAGATGATATCAATCATCAAGTATAGCGACCACTCTTGCAGGAGCCGCAGAAGCGCCCACAATCTTTAATGGAAAGACAGCTACTTTAAATCCCGTCAAAGGCAAACTCTTTAGGTTGGTAAGTTGCTCCATGTGGAGGTATTCGCGATCGCGACCTACGAGATGAGCTTCCCAGAACAAATCTGGATTCTTCGTCTCTTTCGCTTTTTTGATGAGATAGGGTAGCGGTAAGTCCCAACCCCACTGATCTATACCCATCACCTTTACACCTTGGTCTATCAACCAGTGAGTCGCTTCAGCGGTCATCCCAGTCCCATGACTGAAGAACTTCTTCGTACCCATGTGTTGATCTCGATCTGTTCTGATTAGTACAATCATGCCTTTCTCAATGGTCAAGTCATGCTTAGTGAGATAGCCTTGTAAGTCTACAGAAGTGATACCCTCAAAGTCGGGCTTATGAGACATATCTATTACGATACCAGGAGCATAACACCACTCTAGAGGGATCTGATCAATCGTCTTTGCTGGCTTTCCTTCGCAGGTGGGTGAGTAGTGCCATGGAGCGTCGATATGGGTCGTGCTATGTACACCCATCTTCTTGATGGTGTCATCTGCCCATCCATCCCAATTAGAAGGAAAAAGACTAGAAGGAAGTCCAAAGAATCTTAGCAGCCATCGAGCCTTCTTATGTGCTTTGTGCTTGATCTTTACTTTCATAAAGCTGGGATCTCCGGGATTGTATTGTATCGGTTTGGACAAATCTATAATCGGCATATCAGATATTATGTGTGGAAGGTAATGAATCTCGATGCTGTTGTCTAAGGTCTTGATAGAAAAGAAAAGTTGTGCTACACTCTGGTATTAAAGGATTATACGTAATTGCATATAATATGGGTAGGATTGATCTTTTTATATGTAACTGCATATAAATTCTTAGATGTTACTTTGTATTATGAGTGAGCGGTTATCGAAGTGTATCATCTGCCTCAGGGAGCATCATCAGGAGAGCTTAGAACACATCGTGCCTCGATCACTGGGCAATATCCACTACATACTGCGCAAAGGCATGGTTTGTCGATCTTGTAACAATAGATTTGCGAGATATGAGAGTGCTGTCTTAACGAGTGCTACTTGGTTAAAGCATCGACAGGCTTATGGAGTAGCTAAGGCTGACCTAAAACCACATAGACCTAACCCTGATCTTATAGACCTAAGACGATTTCTCATAAAGATCTGTTATGAGTCGATCTATCAGTCACGACCTGAGCTACTTCTAAAGTATAATCTGGATCTTTTGAGAGAAGAATTAGCCATTGGAAAGGCTTCTAAATGTGAGATTATCACAGATAAATCAATAAAAGATGCCAAGAATATCCCCGGATGGATAGATAGTTGGCGCTTAGGAAATAATCATATTTATCTGAAATACAAGGCTTTAGAAGGCGGCTTCTACTTTGTCTTTAGCTATGGCCCAATATCCAATGTGCTCGTATTAAAGTTTTAACATTTAAAATCCGATTAGTACGAGTGACCTAAATAAAAATGCTCCGTCTTAATGGTGCTTACGTAGTTAAGCAGAAGAATTTTTGGTTGATGCAGTGATTGGAGGCCCTTCTCATTCTTGAGAGGGTCTCCTTATTTTGGGGTGTTTATAGAGATATCAAAGGACAGATGGCAGATACCATAGGACAGACCAGAAGCGAGGATAGAGGGACTAGAAGAACGACTTAAACCTATGAAACCTTTTAAACTTTAGACAGGCTCGCTTTCTTTAAGATCTCCAGATATCCAGACGCCAAAGTCCCTTTTTTGTAAAAGCCTTCAGCCTTTATCAATCTGTGCATCTTAGGTAGATTGTAGCAAGGTACACCCATCAACATGTGGTGTTCAAGATGATAGTTGACATTGAGTGGAGCAAAGAGCATCTTCTCTAACCAGTTAGCATAGGTCGTCCTTGTGTTGACATAAGGATTATGAGGCTCATCTACCATAGAATGCTCTGCTATAGATCTCACCCTGACGCAAAATTGAAATGTCGTAAAGTAAGCGATCAACCATAAAAAGTATAACCTCGGATCTGCAAGAGACAAAAGCAAAAAGAGAATGATATTGGATAGAATAGGACCTTTTAAATTTTGAAAAGCAGTACTTAGAAAAGTGCTCATAGATCTGTCAGACTGATCTATCTTTTGTGGATTGTTGCCTTGGTCAAATTCTAAATATCCCAAATGCATCATGAATACGGCTATAGTCGTTTTGACGCCAGTGATACCACTTAGATCGCGTCCAATCTTTCGCAAGAGGCTCTTCTTACCAGCTGGATATCCAGCAGTAAGATTAGTGTCGGGGTCATCTGCTAAGCCAGTATGGACATGATGCTTCACATGATAAGGTCTGTACCTAAGCAGATCACTAAGTACAGGATAGCCTCCGAACCACTTCCCAAAAAAGTCATTCATCCAACTGGTTTTAAAGAGCGACTTGTGAGATGCATCATGCATGATCACAGAGCAGGCCAATTGCTGGCCACCAAGGATAAAGACAGCCAAGATCGCTGTTAAGACATGTGGGTAAAAATAGAAAATCGTAAAGGCGATAAATATCCAAATCCATACATAAAGTACAGTAATCAATCCCTTGAGATCATCTCTTTTTAAAAGCATTTTTTGCTGCTCCTGAGAGAGAAACTTTGAGGCATCAGGGATATTCATGCTTTTCATAGATCAATGTCTTGTCCAGCTAAATTACATAATTCGTCATCGTCCATCGAAGTGATAGCGATTGTATATTGGCGCAAAGTTGGTTGTCTCATGATATCTGATGTTATTCTATACATAGCCGCTTCAC
>CALIHL010000146.1 GCA_938022935.1 uncultured Saprospiraceae bacterium | reverse complement strand
ATGCTCAACTTACCCAACCAATAACAGATAGAATAAAGATCATTGACCCCATCTGCCTTTTTGAAAAGAGCCAAAGCATCTGCCGTCTCGCTGTACGTCCTACCTAACAAAGTACTCAGGTATGATATAGCTACTTCTTCTTGTGCATTCGTTAAGGTTGTTTGCTTTACAATCTTCGCAAGCATCTTCCATGTACGATTGGGTTGGTTACGATTGTTCAGCGCGTTGCGACCGATCTTCTGGGCTTCATTATACATGAAGGTAAGGTGGGTCATAACGTCGTAGACATCACTGCCACCTCGAGTCATCTCTATGAGCATCTGTTCATCATCTATGCGATAGCAGTTTCTGCGCCTCTTGCTTGGTATGATAGGAGTGAAGTCTGATGTCTCATATCCTTCTCTACTGATCAGTTTGATATATCGACATTGCTCTATACCACGTGGCAATCTTTGGATAACATATAATAATCCCTTAAGCTCGACATGTGCGGGATCTGCTATAGAACCATAGATTTCTGGATTGATCGCTAAGAGAGCGTCTATCATGGCTTCACCTGATCTCCCTATAGGCTTATAAGTACCCCTGATCAACAAGTGACGCATTTCTACATGCATGCGTCTGATGGCACTTCTTGATATCTGAGCTCTGGATGGGGTACTGTGCGCCATAAAGGATATAATTTTAGTTATCGTTGCAAAAATGAATCCAATCTGATGGGGCGTCAAAGTAGATTAGGGGTAGTAATGCTTTTTTGTCAAAGAAAGTTCTCGTTAACTCTTATCTTTTTGCTTCATAACAAAAAGACCTATGAATTATAGCGCTGTATTTGACTATGCCGGTAATGTAACCATGCTTGGATGGCTACTATTGATATTGGTCCCATATTGGAAGTATACAAGATCAATCGTTCAGTATGCTGTTATTCCATTTTTGCTGAGTTGTCTTTACGCATATCTTTTGTTCTTGGCCCCAAGTGATGGAGGATCTATGGATCTTTCTTCTTTTGGTTCTTTAGAAGGTGTGATAGATTTATTTACAGATCCTAAGTCTGTCTTGATTGGTTGGGTGCACTACCTCGCTTTTGATTTGTTTATTGGTACTTGGGAGGTCGCTGACGCCGTCAAGCGTGGTATCAACAGATGGTTTGTTTTACCATGTCTTCTATGTACATTTATGTTGGGGCCAGTAGGCCTGATCTTATATTTTATACTACGTGCTGTGATGACCCAAAAAGTTGCTCATGAAAATTTTTGAATGGCTCGCTGATTTGAGATACCGCAACCCTCTACTTTATAGAGTAGGGATGGTCCATCTTATATTAGGCTTTCTATTGTTTGTTCCTTTGATGGTAGACAGTCGTGAGGTCATGGGGATCAACACTTGGGTCAAACCAATTAAGTTTTCTTTTTCAATTGCTATTTATGCTTGGACGTTTGGTTGGATTTTGTTTGATCTACCCAATAGTAAAAAGTGGATTAAGGGTATTTCTTGGACAGTAGCTGTTAGCATGGTTATAGAGATTGCGGTCATATTGTTTCAAGCCGCACGAGCTACCCAATCTCACTTCAATGAAGGGGCTCTATTAGACGGCATCTTGTTTGGTATCATGGGACTTTTTATAGCTGTCAACACAATTACGATTTTCATCACCTTTATTCTTTTTGTCGTTAAAAAACCTAACCTCGATAAAACCTATGTCTTAGCATTGAGATTAGCCTTTGTTGTTTTTATAATTGGAAACTGGGTAGGCGGACAGATGATCAAGAACAAGGCCCATAGCGTTGGCGTAGCAGATGGAGGAGAGGGCTTGCCCTTTGTTAACTGGAGTACGCTTGGTGGAGATTTAAGAGTGGCACACTTCCTTGGTCTACATGCGATACAGTTGATACCATTGTTTGCATTCTTTCTTTATAAGAAGACTGGGCTTTCGCCAAATGTCAGATATGTACTATCTGCACTCTTTGCGGTAGCATACGGAGGTTTAGTCAGTTATCTCTATATGCAAGCAGCAGATGGCGTGCCGCTTATAGCTTCATGATATGTTATGATTGGATGATTGGCCATTCCTACGCTTAACCTCTTAACCTGCACATTTATTTCCTTATCCCATACACTTATCAATCCTACCTTTTGAAGGATGAATAAGGCAGTATTTTGAGTTTTTTAATTGACAACTCATAATATTGAACATATGCGTATTTCTAATTTTTTTCTATTCTTACTTGCAGTTTCATTGATCACTTCCTGTTCAGAGGATGGTGATGATGTTGAAGGTGTTTGGCTCTTAGATAGCTTCGTTTTGTCATCATGTCCTGATGATATCCCCAATACAACGCTTGAGGCTGAAAATGGATGTATGTTTTTTCAAGGAGAAAACTTATGTCTTAACTTTACTCTTGGAGTAGACGGCATGTTGGAGTCATCTGTACAATATGATAATGAACCGGCAGATGTAGGTCTTGGATCATATAGTGTAGATGATGACAAAATGACCTTTTGTTTTGACGGCGATTGCCAAGATCTTGAATATACAAACAACTCATTGACCTTAGCAGAATCAATAGAAGGCTGCGATGCAAAGTTTGTATTTAGAAAGAGTTAGTATTTTCGGATTTAGACGTATTAGGTGACTGGAAAGTAGACATCGTTGTCTACATTCCGGACACTTGATGAATGATACCCCACTGTGCAAGTACCCATACCGATCATGCCTGCGACTTAGAACTTATATCATGATCCGTAAGCTCATGATAGAGTACCGGTAATCTAAAAAGTCTATCTTGGATCTGACTACACCAATGGTCAGATCTTGTATGATGACACGCTTTTTATTTATCGTTCTGACCAACTGTCTTTTACTATTGACTAGTTGCCAGCAATCTGTAACTGTCGATATTCCCAGTCCGCAGAAACAACAGATGCAGATCAGCTCCAAGACCTTGACTCAAGCTGAGATCAAAGACAAACTACTTGGAGCTATCGTAGGATCAGCTATAGGAGATGCCATGGGCGCGTCTACAGAGATGTGGACAAGAAGCGACATAGAAGATCGATATGGATACATCAATGGATTAACGCCTGCATACAGGGTACAAAGCCCCGAAGGAACATGGGAGCATGATCTTGTATCAGGTGCTACAACTGATGATACCAGATGGAAGTACTTTATGGGCCGGTATCTTATCCAAAACAAAGGAGCACTTTCGCCAGATAACTTTGCTTCCTTCATTAACACTTACTACGATCAAGTTGTCCAAGGCTTATCGGATGATCGACATAAGTCCTCTACTGATCAGTTAGATGCACAAGTGGAGAAAGTAGACTGGATAAAAGAGTGGGCCCGTGTCTCTAAAGCTTATGTGCTCGGTGACAAAGAGTATCAGCAAGCCCAAGGAAGATTTTATGGTGGCGAGATGTCTTGTGCTGGCTTGCTATATAGTCCAATGTTCGGTTTAATGTCGGAGGATCCAGTTGAGGCATATCAAGTGGCTTATGATCATGCCTTATTTGACATTGGATATGCTAAGGACATCACTGCAATGGCATCGACGATGACATACTTGGCTATGCATGGTCATGACTTTGTTGCTGTCGTAGATAGCAGCTTGGTGGTTGATCCATATGGTTATAGAGATAGCAGATTGATTGGAAGATTGGTGCAAGCATCTGCAACCGATATCAATAGCTTGGTCCAGTCTGCACATGACCTTGAGCTATCAGAAGATGAAGAATTAAATATCCCCAAAGGATACCCTGACACTGCCCTCGATTGGAAAAAGGAAGATCATATTTATAAAGGTTTAGAAAAGAGACAAAAGGCCATTGCCTTCCATGCTGGAGAGATATGGGATATCACATACGCTTCTCTTTTATACGGTCAAGGGGATTTTAGAAAGACGATGTCTTTTATCGTCAACTATGGTCGTGACAATGATACAGTTGCTGCGATAGTTGGAACTATACTGGGTGCTTACATCGGCTATGATGCCCTTCCTGATGATTTGAAATCCGAAGTTGTAAAAGTCAATCGGGAAGTAATTGGGATAGACTTGGAGGGATTGGCTGAGGATCTTTATCGAGCTTCTTTCAAAAATTGATATGGTTTTTCCAACCCCAAGTCCCTCTAACGAGTTTGACACTATCATAGTCGTTAGACCTCCAAAGGTGGGTAAAATACAGCGCAAAATTTATGAAAAATGTCAGCGTATAAGTGTCCCCTTTTGGAAGGGTTAGGGGATGGATTGTCTTGTCGTGAAATAAGTTGACACAAACTTTAAAGCATTATCGGAATTTAAGACTTGAAGAACTTAATTTTAATCTAGTACCACATCCGATACTGCGCAGACAAAGAAAGCGACGTAAAGTCCTCAAGATGCATATAGTCCACACTGATCGAAGTGCGAAGCGCCGGTATATACCTTTCTAATCTCAACTTATACTGCACTTCATCCAAAAGCAACTCAGTACGCCCTTGTACAATAAAACCAAACGGTGTATTCATGCCAAAGCCAACAACAACACCATGGTGACTTTTAGAAAAGTAGCCCAACTCTTTCTGGTTGATATACCCCGCTTCAAAAAACACTCTTCTCGTAGACAACTTAGGTAGAATGGCAAACCTACGATAGTCAACACCTTCCGTTATGTCATAGTCGAACCATGCATTCTTGAGATAGTCTATCTCCAGTGCAAGGTCAATAGGATTATTAGAATAGTAACCAATTAGATTTATTTCATTTCTGGTCTCTAACATCAATCGACCGTTATTGCCCATTTTATAATTAATAGATGTTATAAGTGGTGTGTTCTTGATGAAGCGAGGTAGTGTATTGATTATAGTGACCCCACCTAGGTTATTTGCAAAATCATAAGTGCCGCCTAAGAGAATGTTTTGCATAGGTCCAAACCAGCCACACCCATGGTCAATATATGGCTCTGTCAAAACAACATGAATCTGTTTATCGGTATTTATTAGAACTTCTTTAGATTCGAAACCAACGAACGATACAACAAGATGACTAATATTCGTACCAACATTAAAGCTAAAGGAGCCGTCAATATCCGAGACTGTACCTATATCGGTTCCTTTAGCTAAGATGTTAGCCCCTATCAAGGCCTCGCCTGCCTCATCAGTTACAATGCCACTTATATCCACCTGCCCGATACACTGTATCGACATCATCACGAAGA
>CALIHL010000145.1 GCA_938022935.1 uncultured Saprospiraceae bacterium | reverse complement strand
TGGACAAAATCTACAAGACCATCTTTTTTACTTTATAAGTGCTTATACGAAAGATAAAATCGGCTTTAACCATAGCGCCACACTTGGCAATCAAATCATTGATGGTGTAAAGTACTTTATTAATAAAAAGAATAATCCACTGACTTGCAGCCCTCTCGAGGCTGTATCTTTTTTCAATGTTGATAATTATAATGATAGAGTAAACTGTCAGTTTCACTTTGCACCTTTTCATGCTAATGATGGCACTGACGTGGACTTATATGACTTCGCAACGATACCTACAAAGCAGGATGGTTTTACTGTGTGCCCATCTCTTTTAAAACCAAAAAGTCGAGGCACCGTTCAGATCAATAGCAATGACCCCTTGAAAGCACCAGAAATAGATCCTCAGTTCTTGAGTGCTTCAGAAGATCTTGAACTGCTGATGAAAGGAGGAAAAATAGCACTTGATCTTATGTCTCAAAATCATCTTCAAAAGTATGTGAGCGAATGGGCTGGAATCAACCCAAGTATATCAGATGATGAACTTGTGAGCTATATCAAAAGAAGAGTTGAGACTATCTATCATCCTGTTGGCACTTGCAAAATGGGTACAGACGAAACATCAGTAGTTGATGCTTCACTTAAAGTGCACGGTATAGAAGGACTTAGGGTAATTGATGGATCAGTAATGCCTGAGATAGTATCTGGCAATACAAATGCTCCAATCTTTATGATAGCGGAGAAGGGGGCGGATATGATCTTATCTGATGCTTAGATCTTTTTAGGAAGTTTTTCAACATCTATACCCTTAATCAAGCTATTGTATAGCTTCTTGGTATAGCTAACTGGAAACCAGTTGATCACTCTCCACATCCGTTTTGCATCGTTGCCAATTAGCAATCTTTGTTTCTTTTTTTCGAGTGCATCAACTATTGTAGTAGCAGCATAGTCAGCTGTATTGATAAAGGTTTTTTCAAATTCTTTAGCCATCTTATCTTGCTCCTCTTGACTGATTTCTTTATCTCCCCAATTGGCATCTCTTGCAATATTCGTTTGTATGCCTCCTGGATGGATACTGAG
This sequence comes from uncultured Saprospiraceae bacterium, assembly GCA_938022935.1. Classification (GTDB taxonomy): domain Bacteria; phylum Bacteroidota; class Bacteroidia; order Chitinophagales; family Saprospiraceae; genus JAJRXG01. The sequence continues at coordinate 2,056 of CALIHL010000145.1, read as the reverse complement.
TATATTGACATGTGGGAAATCAATCATCGCTTCCATTCGTAGAGATTCTGTAAACCCTCTTATACCAAACTTAGAAGAACAGTATGGTCCTTGATCTGAGATAGCACCGAGTCCAAGGATAGATGAAATATTTGCAACAGCGGCTTCAGGTCTACTCTTCAGATGAGTTAAGAATGCCTTGGTACCATACACCATACCCCAGAAGTTGATGTCCATCACCCACTTAAATTGCTCTATTGACACTTCTTCAATTGAAAAAGAACCCAGCGTTACACCCGCATTATTGAGGACCACATCCACTTGACCAAAGTGTTGTATAACGGCTTCACTATATCGCTGCCATGCATCCCAGTCACTTACATCCAGAATCTGACTATGCACCTCAGCACCTTGTTTCTTGATCAAAGCGACCGTCTCCTGTAGCCTATCATTGTCTATATCACTGATCGCAAGCTTTGCACCTTTCTTGGCACATAAAAGGGACGTTGCTTTTCCGATACCTGATCCCGCTCCACTGATGACAACCACTTTTTTGGTAAGATTCATATCGACTTGTTCTATTCTATTGAGTCTAAAGTAGACAATTGCATCGAATGAAGGCGCTCAAGCAATATTATTAATTGACGTTCAACAACTTGGTGTTTTATCATTAATTGAATAGTCTAAGTGAATATCTCCATTCATCTTTTGTTGGCCAACATTGAACAAACTGGCTCCCAATCCAAAATATCCCATACCAAGAGCTCGCCCTTATGCAGACTTGTTCATATCAGTTATTATCGCAGAAAAGCTATCAAATTGTTACTTTGTCTATTGTGAGAAGGTTAAACAAGCAATTGAAAGAACTATTCAATAAAACCATAGTAGTTTTAACGCTTACCCAAGTTATATCCTCCAGTTTACTTATCCCCTTGAATGCTCAACCCAGCATTGAGATATGTGATAATGCAGTCGATGATGACGGAGATGGGCTAATCGACATCAATGATGACGATTGCATATGTGATATTATCCAACCAGTTTCTGCTATACCTAATCCTTCTTTTGAAGATATGAACTGCTGCCCTTCTAACAGAAGCCAGCTTGACTGTGCTGATGTCTGGATACAAGCATCAGAACCCACCACCGACTACTTACATCAATGCGGTTGGAATGGTTGGGAGAACTTTCCACCACCGATGCCCTTTCCTGATGGAGATGGCATCATGGGATTTAGAGATGGCAGAAATTTTAATAATGCCACTGAGTCTAACTGGAAAGAATATGCTGGTGCTTGCCTACTGAGTCCACTTAAAGCAGGTGAAACATATAGATTTGAATTCTACATCGGTTTTGTTGACAATCAAAAATCTCCTCAGATAGACATCACTTTCTTTGGCACTTCAGATTGCAACAACTTGCCATTTGGCGTTGGTCAAGAGGACTTCGGGTGTCCGACTAATGGTCCCAACTGGGTCCGACTGGGTTCAAGGAGAGTTTCATCGCCAGGCAGATCTGCTTGGGTAAAAACATCCATCGATGTCGTACCAAGGGAAGACATAACCGCTATAGCTATTGGACCGAGCTGCAGTGCTACATCAAGTACCGAAAGCACTTATTACTTCTTTGACAACCTTCTCTTGGATGACATTAGATCATTTGAGTTTGTTATCGCGGAAGTTAATCATCCTTGTGCGGATGACTTCTCACTTGCTCTTCCTGATGAGGAAGGATTAGACTATCAGTGGTATAAAGATGGCATAGCCCTAATGGGAGAAGAGGCACATCAACTCACTCAGATATATGGCGAAGGTGCTTATCAAGTACGAACACTTGCCAGCAATGGCAGTTGCTCCTTGACGAAAGAATACATTTATAAAATCCCTTCATTTAGCAATACCACTTTTATTGACCTTTGCGAAGGAGATCAATATACATTTGGCACCCAAACTCTAACTGATCAAGGAACATATACAGAGACTTTTAAAAACATCGACAATTGTGATAGCACAGTCATTCTTGACATAAACATCATCCCTTTAGATGGAGGCGCCATAGATGTCAAGATATTCGAAGG
>CALIHL010000144.1 GCA_938022935.1 uncultured Saprospiraceae bacterium | reverse complement strand
GGGTTGGCTGAGTGAGAAACATTGGGTCTTGCAGTGGGTGTAAAACCCACTGTCAACTTTTACAACGCATAAATTGACAACGGGCTTTATGCCCGATGCATTACTCTGAAAACAGAAACCGATGCATAAATATGAATAAAGAAACTACAGATCAAGTCTATTTAGTTACTTGGGTGACACACACAACTCAAGAGTCTCAGATAGAATGGTCACATTTCTGCCATCTGATTTTGTAAAAGGATTGCAGCCTCTCGTTTTCTCTTTATCAGAGCAAAAGTTTATAATTGAATCCATATGCGAGTGCATTGTCAAGTATGATATCCGTTGTTTAGCTTTTAATGTCTTACCGGACCATGTACATATGGTGGTCTTTTCAAAAGACCCAGAAGAGCTCACTGATAAAATTAGAAAGACGAAAGGCTATTCCTCACATCTATTTAGGAAGAACAACAGCTATGAAAATAGAGTGTGGACTCGAAAATTCAATCGTGTCTTAGTAGAGAATGAAAATCACCTTGCCAATGTGATCAACTATACTAAGCTTAACCATTTAAAGCATGAAGAGTGTTGGGGGAGAGAGCGTCTTGTTGGCTTTACAGAGTATTTGGAAACTATGGTTGCAAAGGTTTGTGTAGTTGTGTAGATGTGGAGTAGTTGCAGTGGGTGTAAAACCCACTGTCAATTGTTAGGAAGCGGGTAGACAGCGGGTTTTACACCCGCTGATGTTTTTGGGTGTAGAGGGTATAAAACCAACTATCTAATTTGGTTTTGTTTTCCATCCATAAGCAGCCCTCATCTTGTCATAGATAGCAGTATTCTCATAGATACCATTGAATTTATCAGCACCGGGTCCTTTTGCAAATACTGGGATCATAGTACCCGTATGATATGTAGAAGTAAATGCTCCAACAATGCTATCCATCTGAGAACCTGGATTGATAGCCAATCCACCAGTCTCATGATCAGCTGTGATGACTACTAAGGTCTCACCATCTTTTTCGGCCCAGTCAAGAACATCTCCTATGATTTCATTATACTCTTTCCATTCATTGAGGACCCAATCTAAGTTATTAGCATGGCCACCCCAGTCGATCTGTGACCCCTCTATCATCAAGAAGAATCCTGATGTGTCGTGATGACTAAGGTGTGAGATTGACTTCTTGACAGCATCTTTCAAATATCCTCTACCTTCTGTTAACCTAAGAGGTTCTTCACTTGAAGTTAGGTACCCAAAGTTCTTACTCGGATCTATAACAATCGCTTCCAGCTCCTCTTCAAAATATGATGAGATGACATAGTCTTTAGATCTTAGCTCTGCTAAGAGATCACGCTCATCTTTCTCTCTTGAGTCAAAGTGTTTTCTTCCACCTCCCACAAAAAAGTCAACCTCAGTATCTAAGAAGTCTTCGGCGATTTCTTCCATGTTCTTGCGATACTTGTTATGCGCTATAAATGACGCAGGAGTTGCATGGGTAATAGAAGATGTTGATACTAAGCCAGTTGACAGACCACGCATCTCTGCTTCTTCTAAGATCGTCCCTATTGGTATCGTATCTTGATCTACTGCGATGGCTCCGTTGTATGTCTTTTGACCACATGCGAAGGCAGTTGCTCCTGCTGCAGAGTCAGTGATCAAGTTGTCAGAGGCATATGACTTGTGAAGGCCGATTACATCCATTCTTTCAAAGTGAGAAGTGTTGCCATAAGCATAAGTGCCGGCAGATATCTGAGTAAGTCCCATGCCATCACCTATTAAAAGAATGATATTTTTTGGGCTTGGTTTCTTCTTCATCGCCATCGGAGCTGGCGCAACGACTTGTTGAGTTGTCGTGCAACTGGCCCACATCAAGAAGATGCATAAAAGGGAGATCATTGATTTGAACATATTCTTGATAGTTATCAGGATGCGAAATTAGTAAAGATGTGCAATATCGCCTGATCAATAATGATCTTATACAGTCTTATGTCAAATTCGTTTGACTGTATAAGTCGCTACTTATCTCTTCAGAGCATTAATACATTATACTTTATCTCTATTCAACATAGTTAATGGAAATCAGGTAGTCATATCTCATGATATTGAGCTGTAAAGATCATAAAGGGGCAAGCTACTACGAAGCTTAGGGCATAATTGAGTTAAATTCGACGGATAGCTTAATTCTTCATTTAAGATGAATGAAAGCGAAAACAAGTTACAATGAGACGTCTATTAATTCTTCAGTTCATAATCATATTCAACGGGGCATTGTTTGGACAATGTCATCCTGATGATTACAAAGGTTTAAAGGCGCTTTTTGATAATACCCAAATGCTGGGCTGGTTAATAGGTTATGAAGGCTATATCGGAGATTGGCCCAATACTACAGGATGGGATGTAGCAAATGAGCAGCCACCTTCAAATTGCGACTTATCTACGTGGTATGGCATCACCTTAGATAACAATGGACGAGTATCAGAAATCAATTTGTCTGACAATAATATTTCAGGCTTCATTCCTGCCGAACTTGGGCTCCTTACTGAATTGGTTAGGATTGACATATCTGACAATAGAATAACAGGGTTTATTCCTGAAGAATTAGGGGGCTTATCCAAATTAGAATATTTGGATTTATCAAAGAATGGAATTGCAAGTGTTCCATTTTATATTTTTGAGAACCATGCGAATATAAAAGAGGTAGATTTTAGTGATAACAATTTGCAGAATCACCCATACGACTTTCAGCAACTTGTGGAACTGCCGCAAATAGAAAGAGTTGATTTATCAATGAATCAAATGATCGGAGATTTGTATGAAGACTTCGTTGAGTTAGTTTCGCCGAATATTCAAGAATTGAATTTGTCGCAAAATATGATTACCGGATGCTATGAAGAATCTTGGTACACCAATAGCAATGCTTCAAAAATCAACTTGAATCAAAACGACCTTTGTGAAGACTGGGATAAATACTTGCTCAATGGTCTTCCAACTTTTGATAATACCAGTATAGAGGTTTATGACAAATGGTGGAGAAACATAAGCGATAAGTCCATAGACCTTATCGATTGGGAAGGTCACATACACAATCCTGAAAACAAGATACGTATCGTTCCACCTATCGGAATGGAGCATCCATTGCAAGTCAATATTTCATCTTCGGATACGCCACTTCTGTATATGTTGTCTTCTTCAGGAGGCGCTAATGGGTCTTATACACCGACAGGTTTCACTGCGACTCACTACTCGAACACATTTATTGCATCTTTTTTTCTTGGTGTACAACCTGATAGAAACTATGATGATGATGAATATAATATAACCATCGAGGTAATTGATGCAATGGGAAGAGTTGCGACAACAACTCAAGCTGTGAGAGTGATAGATCAAGATTATAATAGATCAAATGTTTTTGAGCCCGTTCTCAATTTTGATGTTGACTCTTTTTTTAATTTCTATACTGAAATACCAATAGCAAAAGACCTCACTATTAAAGCTGTGGAAGATGTTGCTTACTTTTTTGATGACCAAGGATTTGATACCATCCAACCAAACGAGTATCAGGTAGACTTGACTACAGACTTTACGATTGGTGAAGAAGTCTCTGCTTATTTTTCTAATTCAGTTCCTTACAATACTTATTATTTTTTCTT
>CALIHL010000143.1 GCA_938022935.1 uncultured Saprospiraceae bacterium | reverse complement strand
AGGCATCGAAGTAGAGCAACTGAGACAGCAGCTTATCAACAGAGCCATAACTATGTAAGCGCACAACTTCATACCTTAGATTATCGGAAGTGAAGTTAAGATAGACAAATATTGGAGCTTAATTATTGAGCTATCCCTCTTAATCTCAAGAAGATGCAATTGCTTTGCACGATGATTCTTTTATTGCACTTACGTAAATATGATATATGCAGACGAGCTTATTTGAAAAGAGGAATATCAAGAAGAAGTACGAAGAGGTTTTTGATAAAGCTTATAAAAAGCTCAATAGAGAACAGAACGTTGCTGTGGATCATATAGAAGGTCCAGTTATGGTGATCGCTGGTCCAGGCACTGGTAAGACTCAGATCTTGGCTGTGAGGATCGGTAAGATACTTAGAGACACGGATACTCAAGCGCATAACATCTTGTGTCTTACCTATACTGATGCAGCTACGATCTCTATGCGCAATCGTCTTGTGGAGATCATTGGACCTGATGCACATCGGGTGCATATTTATACATTTCATGGATTTTGTAATCAAGTGATTCAAGAGAACCTTGGCTACTTCGGAGACTATCGACAGTTAGAACCCATCACTGATCTGGAGCGAGTCGATGTTTATAAAAAGATAATGGATGAACTCCCAGCAGACCATCCACTGAAAAAGCTAAAAGGAGATGTGAATAATATAACATCCAATAGACTGCGCAATCTTTTCTCTCTGATGAAAAAGGAAAATTATGATGCGGCTTATGTGGATCATGCGATCGATACTAGGATAAAAGAGCTACCTGAAGACGAGGCGTTTATTTATAAAAGAAAGTATAAAGAGTTTCAAGCTGGAGATCTAAAGCAAAAAGATTATGATAAAGAAGTAGGAAGACTTGAAGAGCTTCGTGCGGGTGCACATCTCTTTGAGCACTTCTTGTCTATCATGAAAGATATCGGAAGGTATGACTATGATGACATGATCTTATGGGTAATGAGGGCTTTTGAAGATTCGGAAGATTTGTTATTACAATATCAAGAACGCTATCAGTACTTTTTAGTGGATGAGTTTCAAGATACTAATGGATCACAGAAGCGCTTGCTTGACTTGTTGATCAGTTTCTGGTCTGATTCGCCCAATGTATTTGTAGTTGGAGATGATGATCAAGCGATCTATAAGTTTCAAGGAGCCAATATGGGCAACATCACAGACTTTAAAAAGGATTATGATCCTTCGCGTGTTGTGCTCGTTCAAAACTATAGGTCAAGTCAGCGTATACTCAATGCCGCGATGGCCATGATTGATTTTAATCAAGAGCGGATTGTAAAAGATGAAAGCTTTGATCTTGATAAAACTTTAATTGCTCAAGCTGAGCATAAAGATCTTGATCGAGAAGTAGCCATAAATAGTTATGCCAACCTTGTACATGAACAAGCAGCCATCGCTGCCAAATTAGAAAGAGAATATAAAACAGGACGGGACTTGAGTGAGATCGCAATCATATATAGAAACCACAGACAAGTTGAAAAGTTAGTTGAGGTATTAGAAAAAAAAGGAGTCCCGCTAAACATAAAAAGAAGAGTCGATATACTAAAGATGCCACTGGTGCGCAACGTGCTCAACATCTTAACCTTCATCAACGAGCAATACCTAAATAAGGGTTACACGGACAAGATGCTTTTTGAGATGATGCACTATAATTTCTTTAGCATCAGATCTCAGGATGTCGCTACATTGATATGGGAGACTCGTAATAGAGAGTATGATCAAGAGGGCCAAGACACAGGAAGAACACCGCTGGGTGAGTTGATCGGAGATAATGAAAGAATGAAAAGTCTTAATCTCTCTTCTACAAGAGAAATCTCCCATCTCAATGACTTACTGGACAAGTGGGTTGCGGATGTTAATGATGTTACGCTCCAAGTGTTATTTCAAAATGTAATCAATGAAGGACATATACTGAACTACGTGCTTCAGCATCCTGATAAGAGTTGGTTGTTGCAGGTGTTGGGGACATTATTTGACTTGATCAAAGAAGAGTCGACTAAAAAACCTGATCTGTCTATCAGCGAGTTTTTGGAGATGATTCAAAAGATGAATGAGAACAAACTACCGCTCGCCATCAATAAAATTATGTCATCAGAAAGAGGTGCACAGTTCATAACGGCACATAGCTCCAAGGGATTAGAATACAATGAGGTCATCGTGATCGGTGCTACTAAAGATGTCTGGGATAAGAGAAGGGGAGGCAACAATTATTTTAAGTACCCACCACTGATGAATGGAGACAATGATGTCAATGTAGAAGATGAACGTAGGCTGATGTTTGTTGCCATGACACGTGCAGAGAAAGCTCTTGATATCAGTTATAGCCTGGCAAAGGAAAATGGAAAAGCGCTTGGAGCAAGTCAGTTTGTAGATGAGTTACGATCTGCTACCGACCTACAAGTAAGTCAACAACAAGTGGCATCTGATACAATTGATGACTTCCAACATAACGTCTTGTTCAAACAAGAAAAGAAAGTGGAACTCATAGATCACGACCTGATCGATCGTATGTTAAAAGGGTATAAGCTAAGTGTAACTGGATTAAACAAATATCTAAAGTGCCCAATCACATTTTATTTTGAAGCAGTACTTCGTGTGCCGATGGCGAGGACAAAGTATCTTGGATATGGACGTGCGATACACTATGCTTTGGAGTATTATCATAGAGATCTCAATGAAGACAAAAATCCAATGCAGGACACATTGCTAAAGTATTATAGAGTGGGCATGAAGCATCACAGAGCGCACTTTACTGCTAAGGAGTATAAAGATATGATGGCACTTGGAGAGCAGATTCTGCCCAAGTATTTTGACAAGTATCTCACAGAAGCAGAAGCTGGTGTCAGAGAATTTGGATTAGAAATTAAAATAGACAATGCCGAGTATGAAGGGGTCCCAATCAAGGGCGTATTAGATCGAGTGGCGATCAAAAAAAATGAAGTCATCGTCACTGATTATAAAACTGGAAATGCACTTGGTGCACATACAAAACCAAAACTGAGCACTCCATCAGATAGAAAACCAGAAGGTGGAGATTACTGGAGGCAAATTGTATTTTATAAAATACTTTTGGACAGTGATCGAAAGCACAATTGGAATATGATCACAGGTATCATGGACTTTGTAGAGCCAGATAAAAAAACAGGTGAGTTCACTCAAAAGTCATATGCTGTGTCATCTGCACACATCAAGAAAGTTGGAGAGCAAATCATTGAAACTTGGGCAAATATCAAAGCACACAATTTTGATAAAGGATGTGCCGAAGATGATTGTCAGTGGTGTAACTTTGTGCAGAATGACTATGTCATGGACGTATCATTGATTGACGAAGATGATGAAACATTTAGCGAAAGCTAAATCTAAGCATCCTTCTCAAAGTATAGATATACATACATCGCTGTACCAAAGGAAGCTGCATCTGTAGATACTAATGTCCATCCTTTGGAAACATAATCATCAAGGAGGTATTGAATCTCGTCAGCCGATGATTCTGCGATGTGATTTTTATTGGTTGTTATCTTTGAAAAGTAGGTTCTTGCTTCAACTTTGTACTTCTTCATAACATTTATATGATAGTTAATTACCAACAATATAAGTGAAAACTGGCGCTCATAAAGTAGTCCGAAGCCCTTCTTTATCCTATTTTTGCGCGAACTATGATGAATACTGTGAGTGATGATAACATTATACCTGAAGAGGAGCAAGATGCATCTTCAGAGCCTATAGAGGAAGTTACGGAGTCGGAGATTGAGACGCCAGCTGCTGGAGAAGAGTCGACAGCTGATAAAGAGGTGCAGATTGATGCAGCAGATGAAGTAGAAGCGATAGAAGAAGAGGTTGAAGTATCAGAACGTGAACAGAAAGAAGCTAAAGAGGACGAGGATGATGTGCATGCAGATAAAGTTGATAATGTGATCGATATCAAGTCTGCAGAAGATGAGGCTTCCAGCAAAGACTTAGAAGAAGACAATGATGAAAAGCCTAAAGAGCTTAGGTTGGACTTGTATATAGAAGCCCTAATATTTGCCGCTGAGTATGCCCTCAATGTTGAGGAGATCAGAAAGACGGTCAACCTCACCTTTGATCAGAAGTTTAAGAAGCAGCATATCCAAGAGTTGATCGACAATATCAGGGATAAGTACGAAGACCCAAATCTTGCCATACAGCTTACAGGTATTGCTGGGGGTTTTCTGTTTATGACGAAAGCTAAATATCATAGGATCATTGGTGACTTCTTAAAGCACAACTCAAGGAAGAAGCTATCAAAAGCAGCTCTGGAGACATTGTCCATAATAGCGTATAAGCAACCGATATCAAAGTCAGAGATAGAAAGTATCAGAGGTGTTAACGCTGACTATGCAGTACAGAAGTTGCTGGAGAAAGAACTCGTGGAGATCACAGGACGGGCAGAAGGTCCTGGAAGACCTCTTTTGTATGGCACTTCGACCAAGTTTCTTAACCATTTTGGTATTTCCGGGACAGGAGATTTGCCAAAACTTAAAGAATTCGAAACCCCAGAGGACACTATTGGTGTTAGTGAAGAAGAATAACATCTTTTATGGACGCACCATTGGTCAATCGTATCGCTCAAAGTGGACTCATCACGCTCAATCTTGAGGACTATTATCCACAGCATGATATAGCTAAACTTGATATTAAAGATTATCTCTTTCATGAATTGATCCTCAAAGAGAAAGACTTCCGCTTAGCCCTTAAAGAACATGATTGGTCTCAGTACGAAGGCAAGGTACTATGTGTCTACTGTTCGACTGATGCTATCATCCCAGTCTGGGCTTTTATGCTGGTTTCTACCTATGCTGGACCCGTTAGTGCTGAGGTATATGTGGGTAATCAAGAAGAATATCTAAAGCATCACTACTACAAAACGCTGAGCGATCTGGAGCCAGATCAATACCAAGATGCTCGTATCGTGATCAAGGGCTGTAGCAACCGACCTGTACCACCTGCAGCCTATGCATATCTGACTGAGCAACTTAAGCCGGTAGCAAAGAGTATCATGTATGGAGAGCCTTGTTCTACAGTTCCGATATACAAGCGCCCACTAAAGAGAGTCAGATAGCTCTCCCATCAAATTTTAAGAATAATTCCTCGTTTAAGTCTTGTCGTCAGCATTGGCTTCTTTTTTGATATATTTATAATTACCATACATTAACCCCCTTAAACGCAAAGATTATGGATAGACTTATTGTACGATTTGGCCTGGTTGCAAGTGTACTTGCCATGTTTTTGATCTTTATCTCATCCTATGCTGGAGATGCTGTAGGTAACAATGAGATCACAGGACCGCTTCCGCAAATAGTTAAAGCGCCTAATCTCAATAAGCAGTTCAACTGGGCAGGGGAGAATGTGCCCAATACTCCAGATGCAAAAGAAAGGTTGGATACGGAGTTGCTGTCTAACTCTTACTATCACTCCAGTACACTTCAGTATATCAAAAGAGCCAATCGATTTTTTCCAACAATCGAGCGCATCCTTGCAGAGCATGGCATACCAGATGACTTCAAGTATCTGGCTGTAGCAGAGAGTGGACTGCTCAATGTATCAAGTCATGCTTCGGCTAAAGGATTTTGGCAATTTAGAAAGCTGGCAGGAAAGGAGTATGGACTTGAGATCAATGATGAAGTTGATGAGCGATTTCATGTTGTAAAAGCAACTACCGCTGCTTGCAAATATCTTAACTGGTTGCACAGAAAGTTTGGTAATTGGACCGATGCATCTGCAGCTTATAACGTAGGACCCACTGCTTATAAAAGACAAATGAAAGCCCAAAACGAAGCCAGCTTCTACGATCTTAACTTGAACAGAGAGACTTCTAAATATGTGTTTCGACTAATCGCTATAAAAGAGATCATGAGTCAACCAGAACAGTTTGGTTTCTACATCGATCCAGAAGAAAAGTATCAACCTATGGATAACTACTATGAGGTAGAAGTAGCCGAGTCAGTTAAGAACTGGGGCGACTTTGCGCATACACATGGTACTACATACAGAGAGCTCAAGAGATACAATCCTTGGTTAAGAGATAATCATCTGACGGTTATCAAGAACAGATATCTTGTTAAGGTGCCGAGAAGCTAATCTTAACAAAATCATTTTACGGGTTAACAACTTTTGCTGATCAAGCGTTAATTCAAAACTCATCTTTTAACACTATTGATAGAAGATTTATAGATAGACATTACAATGATCCTCAGTCTTTTCCTGAACTAGCGGACATCTTAAGTGATTTTTCAGAGACCATAGCTGAACGGATAGAAAGGTATGCCTATAAGGTGACTAAGTCCTAGTGTATATTTAAGATGATGAGACAAAGCCCTTCCCTGAGTATTCTGATATAGTTGATATGTTTTCAGAAGACATTGTTGATAGGCTTGAAAGCTTTATGCGTAAATCAGTTCGATCATAGTCAAAAGAGATGCCTTAAGGACTTAAAGTCACTAGCTCCATATTCTGACGTGTTATCCCTGACGCTAAACCCCTTCTATTTAGAATATGAGGATTAGATTCAGAGCGCACAATCATCATTTTTTTATTTGATTTTTTTTGTAGTTATTAATTTGGAGTTTTACATGAGTCCCTTGAGCACCAGATATTGAGATTTGTGCGTCTAGTTTATTCTTAAAAGCACGAATTAGTGAGTGGCCAAACGATTCTGTCTTTGTTTTGATCTGATCCTCATTTAACCCTATACCATCGTCTGATACTGATAAGTGTAGTTGACTATCTGATTCGTTCAGATAGATGCCAATGGTTCCATCTCTGTTATTAGGGAAAGCATACTTAAGTGAATTACTGATAAGTTCGTTTATTATGAGGCCGATCGGTACTACTGTTTCTACGTCAAGAGTAATCTCATCTACCTCAGTTATTACTTTGATATTTCCGGCTTCTACTTGGTACGTATTGATTAAGTTATTTGCTAGTTTTATTATATAGGGCCGCATCTCTATACCAGTGAGGTTATCCTTTTTATAAAGATTCTGATGAATGAGTGACATAGACTGAACCCTATTGCGTCCTTCTTGTATTGCATCTTTTGCTTTTTGATCTTTGATGCCTCGGCCTTGGATGCCCAGAAGAGATGAGACAACTTGAAGATTGTTTTTAACACGGTGGTGTATCTCTCTTAGTAGTATGTCCTTTTCCTGGGCAGATTTTGAAATTGCAATATTCTGCACTTCTATTTTCTTCTTTTGGTGAAACAAACTATATCCTAAAAATGAAAGTAAACCTAGCCCCAGTCCTAATCCTCCAATCGTCCAGCGTTGCTGTGATAGTTTGAGTTGATCTATTTCTTTTTCTAATGTCAACTTGCCTATTTCTTGCTCTTTTTGAAGTGTGCTGTACTTGGTTTGCATTTCAGATTCAAGCTTTTGCCTCTCTTCGCTATTGATAGTATCAGTCAGAACAGATGCCTTTTGAAAATCAATTGCTGCTTTTTGATAATTTTTGGTTGCCAGATATGACTTGGCGCGAAAATAATGCATTTGTTGAAGCTCCCGTTGATAATCATCATTATCTACCTGCTCTTCTATTTGATTTAATAATTGGATGCTTTTTCTGTTAAGATTTTTCTTAGCGTATAAATCGGCCAATACTAGTTTTCCATTTATCTTCACAGATTCATTCAAGCTTGCAAAATCATCTTTTTCAAAAGAAGACATCAGCTCAAGTGCTTTGTCATATTGGTCTATGTTATAATAACCTTCGGCTAGTGCATAGTCGACATAGTCCAAGTCTTTTTGTGATGCATCAATCTCAACCATAATAGCTCTTGCTTTGTCTAGATATATAATCGAACTATCGATTTGGTCCATATAAGAAAAGAGTACGCCTATGTTTTGATAAGTCGTGGCTTCTCCATCTTTGTCATTTTGACTTTGCTTGATACTAACTGATTCTTTATAAAATTTGAGTGCTTCATCATATTGATCAAATCGTCTATAGATAATCGCAATGTTGTTTACTAATTTTGCAACATGATCGTCAGCGCCAATTCGCTTAGCTTCTTCGTAAGCTTTTAAATAATATTCTAATGACTTGCCAAAATTTCCTGCGAAATAATAAACAATACCAATATTGATATCTAGTAGGTTGAGTGAGATATCATTGTTGGGCACTTTTAAATGATAGATCCGAGATTCTTCATATGCATCTAGTGCTGGTTGCAAGTCACCATTGATATCATTAGCCAGCCCTATGTACTCGTATATTTTCCCAGTGCCCAAATTAAAATTTATGTACTTGCTATATTCTGCACCTTTTTCTAGTATTGATATCCCTTTCGCAAATGAATCATTTAGGACGTACTGTCTGCCAAGTTGATAATATGCATTTACTTTAGTGGTATCTGTACTACCCTCTATGATTGAAGTGAGGCTGTCCACTTTATGCTCTAAGGAACTTTGGGCATATGTTGTGAACATCACAGAAAGTGATAATAAAAATATAAGAATCCTTTTGTTGAGCATAAAAATAAAAACTGAATAGCTATATTAACTTAATCATCGATATTACTATCTGTCAATACTAAGTTTCTTCTTAATAACTTTAATTTCAGTTTTTAGAATTTCGATTGTTTTATTTTGTAGGGTTATGAGCTCTTTTTGATCCTCTATTAATTCGTGTAACTCTTGTATGGCTTTGATCGAGAGTACACCAAAACCGTTGTAGTTCATCATGTACTTATCTTTGGATTCGTCAAAATTAACGAGCTCTGGGATAATCTCAATAACCTCCTGAGCTATTAAGCCGATTTCGTTGCGCTCTATGACATGTTTATACTTATATTTCTTTGGTGAAAGTTTAAGCACTTGCTTCAAACCATAAGGAAGGTCGATGATGTTTTCTTTTAATCTTCTATCTGATAGAATCACGTAATTGCCACCGGAGTCAAATTTGCCAACCGCACTTTGAGCACCAGATGTAAGGTTGTAAAGTTCTAATTCATTATTAGCTGATCTAGAGTAGAGTCTCCACCAGTTGCCATTAGCTTCGTTTTCAATCCTGAAGCCTCCTTTGTGATCTCCATTCTGGTGTACAAGATGAAGATCACTTTCGGGAGTTGTAGTTCTCAGTGACATCCTTCCATCGTGTAAAACGGTTATAGCGTTGGACCTTTGCTTTCCTTGGGTTCTTCCATCTCCATTTCCAAGAAAGAAAATTGGCTTATGGTCGACATTACTTGTATCAGGATAGTCAACGTTATATCTGCCAAGCGCTATGGTATTTGAAGAGCTGACAATAAGTTGCTCACCTAAAGCGACTCCGTTAACAGTGTTGACAACATTCTTTTCTCCGATTGAAATACTGTTATTGCCTAACGCTTTGTTCTGTTCTCCAATAGCAAGGGATGACGCTCCTGATGCTTGGTTTCCTGACCCCATAGCAACAGAGAAATCTTTTTCCGCAGTATTCGTAGATCCATATGCAAAAGAAAATGACCCGGTGTTGGCATTAGTTATATTGTATGGTCGAAAGAAACCTCCTCTAAATGCACTTCGTGTTTTGCCCCAATGAAGTATAGTGTCTCCATCTATCATGTTGATTTGATCGATACCAAGGGTAATCGAAGTTGGTTCGATTGTGGTTTGGGCGCACAATACTCCTCCAAATAATGCGATTAACAAAAAGGATAGGCACTTCATAGTTATCTTATTTATCAACTGTATGAAAATCAGTGTTAGACTGAAAGTTGTTGTTACTTTAATTGCGGTTTTAAGATTCCTTAGATCTTGATTTAATTATCACAACCAGTATTGAGTACTTCAAACACTCCATTTGCATTTACTCGAAATCCTAGGTCAAGGACAACCGAATCGACGGCATTATATATAACCTCGCCAGAGTTATGAACTATGGCAGAAGATTTAATATAATCAGTCATGTTATAATCGAATATTGTTCTGTGATCTCTGTCAGATGGTATAATGATACTGTCATCGCATTTTTCAAATACTCTGATGTGATCTATTGCAATATCTGATAAAGGAGAAGCTCCGGATATACCTGATATATAAAATCTTATAAATGGACTGTCTTTATAGTTTCCTAAATCAATGAGCATTCTTTGCCATGCTGGAGTACCCTGATCTCCTTTGACTGATTGGATAAGAATGGGTGCAGTGCCAGCTTGAGTTTGAACAAACACCTGCATTTCATTTATGTCTACGCCGTCCATGACATAACGAAATTCAAATTGAGGGTGCTCAACATTAGAGAGATCAAAGCAATCTGTTTGATATACTGCCTGTAGATTTGCTCCTAGGTCACCCTCGATATAGAGAAACTGTTCAGTACCGTCATCAACGTCTTCAAAAACAAATCCGGTCTTTGGCCCTGTTCCTGTCGTTGGTGTGGTAGAAGTACCTACTTGCCAGTCAATGTCGTCTGTAGTAGGTTGTGAAGTACAACACCCTGTACTAAAAGGATCACTATAGTTATCAATAGCAATGGCATTTGTAGTTCCGCAAGCATCTATAAGATTGATAGTCCAAGTGTATGAAAATTCATAGCCTTGATTGGGCAGATAGACTTTGGATAACGAGGTTGCGTCATATACTACCATTTTCAATTCGTTGGTGTTACCAACAACGAAGTCTGTATAATTAAAGACTTCACTATCAGAGGATCTTCCAGCGATCTGAGTTCCGTCGAGATACCATTCAATTAAAAAGGTATTTGGATTTGGGTATGTAAGCCCCAATGAGAAGGTTCTATTTTGCCCATTTGTCAAAGAAGGTGTGGGGTTGACTGGAGATCGACTTATAAATGGATCAGTTATCAAATCATAAACTGTCTCTATAATGGCCTCTTTGCAAACACTGCAATAAGAAGCATTCAACACTTCCATTTTACATATATGAGCTGTTGGTTTATACCAATTCTGATAGTCAATAAAATTGCCTTGGTCACAAGTAACAGTTGGTAGGCAGTAATATTGAGCGATGCCCACTGCATTTACGCCAAGCCAGTCTTTCCATTTGTTGGTGGCAGGATTGTTATCCATAGTCATGTTAGGCTTCTCGGCAAAAAACTGATCACCCGCATAGTACTCATCGCCTAGACCAGCAAAACTGTGCCCTAGTTCATGTATGGCAATTTCTGAAGCATCTGGATGAGTCGATGTTGTTGCTATTTCACCTCCAGAACCTCCATATTCATCTTGATTTACGAGCATGAGTACTTGGTCATAATAGGGTATTAAATTCATTAGATCTATGAAGATTGCCGCATCATCTATGGGCACTAAAAGTCGATGAATATTGCTGTGGTCGTATGTTGAATTATAGGCTGTGTTTACAGTCTGTGAAGGAAAAAGAAGTTGTCCATTAACTAAGGTGTCATAATATATATCGGAAGCGGGGTGATCGGCTCCAGATTCTACTGAAATCGTCGATATCAGATGCACGTTAAAAAAATTCTTATATTCTTTAAAAGGTGATTCTGCAAACAAGAGATTCATAATATTGGTCGCATCTGTTTCTAATTTTGCCTGTTCTGAGCTCATATATCCATCTCCCATAATGACTAAGTTGATTAGTTGATTGTCAGGGCCATTATCGAGAATCTTTTGGATAGTCTGTGCGTGTGCTGCAAAAGAGAAAGTTACTATCGCTGTTAGAGTTAATAGGTATTTCATTTTCGGAAGTTGAAGTTGAGTAAAGAATTTGATTTTAGGCTACTCCCTTTATAGAAGCTAAGTGATGTGGCGTTAGGATCAATATTTCTCCTTAGCAGTATTGTTTTCTTTTTACTTACAAGTTTGTGGTGCTGTAATTTTCCTTCTTCGTTTACATATTCGTAGTCAGTCTTAAAAACGTCATCATATATAATTTCATCAAGTACTACGTTTTCACTATCTTTTATGAGTACAGAAAAGCCATTTGATTTCTTTCCATCGCCTTCAGATTCGGTGGGCGTTTTGAGAGGTTGAGCGACAACTTTAGAGTTGAGCACCTTGACACTAATGGAGCCATCTTTTTGACTTGAAAGCTCAACTACGGCAAATAGAAATTCTGACTCGTCTTTATTGGAAACTTGTGCATTTGAGACAATCCCTAAGGAAAGCAATAGGGCTATAATTGTATATCTATTAAGCAGTTTCATTTTAATGAATTATTTAATGAGTGAAAAAAGTGTTTTTTATTAGGCAACATTAAGTATTTGCAACAGCCCCTGCTCAAATCCACGCCTCACCAGCCCCGCCGTATTCTTAGCATCCATTTTAAGCAATAGATTCTTACGATGAGTAATCACAGTGTGTTCACTGATATACAGCTCCTTTGCAATTTCCTTTGTGCTATGTTCATAAGCTACCAGATGTAGAATTTCTAATTCTCGATTTGATATTGTTCTGTTAGAGATCATAGTGCTGATATTTTGTCTTGTTAAAGTGATTTTCTAAAAGTTGATCCATCTCGGAGAGGCCATCCGATAATGCACTGATAGATTGCACCAATGTTTGGTTGTTGGCTTCTGATGTGATTAGAGACTCTTCTGTTCGGACTAAAAGACCGAGTAGATATTTGATCATTTATTCTTCTGATTTATTGGGGTGTAAAGGTGATGCTACATGAGACTTGGATAGGTCCGGCGTAAATGATAGTGTTCATTTGGATATTACCATTGTCCTGCAATGATCCAGATGCTGACATTTCTAAATTGCCACCGATGTTTTGTTTACTTAGAGATATAGAGTTGCCTGTAATAGTTCCTTTTAAGTCGTCTTCACTTCCATCTTCACCTGCAGCATTGTTCCAGATGATTTCTGTACCAATTGTACCAGGAGTAATCTGGCTAGTAAAAGATTCATCATCGTCGCAAAACTTCTGTGCAGTGTATGTGCCTATGAATATTTCGTTTGGTTCTGGGTCACTACCGCATGATGTTATAACTATAATAGTGAGGAGTAGACTGATGTAAAATTTAAAAGAGTGCATGTCATATTTTGATTGATATTGTAAAGGTGAGACTTGGATTGTTACCTTTTCCTACCCACATGGGTAGTATTTGGACCGTGGGTGTTCTTTCTAATCCAAGGATTGACTCTTATGATGATGAGATGCTGATGTATTAAACTTACCTTAGTTAAAGGGAGCACTTGAGAAATGCAGATGTATTGTATCAGTAGAGTTTACTCTATGATTAGCCTGCCGGCTAACTCGGCTCTTCCATTGATGCCACACTTGGAGTATATGTTTCCAGCATGGTATTTTACAGTGTTAGAACTTATAAAGCATAGTTCACCGATTTGGCGATACGACAAGCCTTCTACTAACATAGTGATGATGTTATACTCTTGACTTGTAAGTTTTTGCTTGATGTTATCTTCCATTGCTTTCTTAGAAACCTCTGTTATCTTCTTTGTGGACAGATAGTTAGTCTGTGCGATCTTAATAGTGGTGAGTAAAGTGCGATCTTGAAATGGCTTTACAAGATAACCATAGGGACCATGAGCTTGAGCAGCACTAAGTGTCTCTTCATCATCAAAGGAAGTGAGAAATATATAAGGTATGTGATACTTGTTGTGTATCACTTCTGCAACATCGATACCCGTCATACCTCCTCCGAGGTGTATGTCAAGTATGCCAAAATCAGGCTGTTTGTTTATTAAGGCATCCAGTGCATCAGGTCCGTTATGAACCACATCTGA
Source organism: uncultured Saprospiraceae bacterium (assembly GCA_938022935.1). Taxonomy (GTDB): domain Bacteria; phylum Bacteroidota; class Bacteroidia; order Chitinophagales; family Saprospiraceae; genus JAJRXG01. Next base: position 18,010 of record CALIHL010000143.1, on the reverse strand, counting down.
TACCTTATAGTCATGTGTAGTCAACAGCGAGTAGAGATCTTCTGCGATGATGGGATCATCTTCTACAATGAGTATATTTAGAGACTGATGCGGCATTGGAGGAGTGTCACACTAATGATACATAAAGTAATCTCTTTTTGTTGAGTTAGAATTTACCCGATCGGGTAGTATTTTATAAAAAACGGGACTTTATATCATGAGTTGGTATGATGCATTGATCAGATTTGCCGAACCAATTGTATCGATTACGCGCCACCCAGCTATATATGATATCTCGGAGCCCTTTAGGTAGAATATAAAGGGGCTTGAGGATGAGCCATTTGCCTCTGAGCGTATCGATCACCATCTTCAAGACATCAGAATGTGTATATATCCTTCCTTCTTTGATCCCTATCGTAGTATCGAGCGAGTTGGGGAGAGAAAGTGCTTGACTGATTAGTTCTCCCTCTTCCTCTTGCAGCATACAAAACTTTATGAGCGCTTGATTATCATGCTTGATGACCGTATGAACAAATCCATTGCACAGATGACAGACACCATCATAAAAGAGGATCGGGTGTTGATGGGACAATGATTTTAGATCATCAATAGTCATAACTCATTAAGTGAATATCAACTCTATAAGTTCACTCAGCTTGCCAATCATTTTGATCTCGATGGTTAGGTTTTTAGGGATGCCCTTCTTGTGATACTTCGAGATAAATATTTGGTGAAAACCCAATCTATCTGCTTCTATGATGCGTTGTTCTATACGGTTAACGGCACGTACTTCGCCGGAGAGACCGATCTCACCTGCAAAGCATATCTTCTTGTCTATTGGTATGTCATTGAGTGAAGAGATGAGGGAGGCTACGATCGAAAGATCTATGGCAGGATCGGTGACTTTGATTCCACCAGCAAGATTGAGAAAGACATCGTGCTGGCTAAAAAACAAGTTGCACTTCTTCTCAAGGACGGCCAGTAGCATACTGAGCCGACGATTGTCAAAGCCCGTTGCTGACCGCTGCGGATGACCGAAAACACTCTGACTGACCAATGCCTGTGTCTCTATCAAGAGGGATCTTGCACCTTCGAGTGTAGAAGCGATAGAAGTGCCACTCAGGCGTTCATCACCAGGAGATATAAGAAGTTCTGACGGATTAGAGACGGGTCTAAGGCCATAGCTCTCCATCTCATATATGCCGATCTCATCGGTCGAGCCAAATCTGTTTTTTATAGTTCTGAGTATCCTATAGATATAGTTACGATCTCCTTCAAACTGAAGCACAACATCTACGATATGCTCTAAGAGCTTTGGGCCTGCGAGCGAACCTTCCTTTGTGATATGACCGATGATAAATACGGGTGTATCAGTGCTCTTTGCATATTGCTGAAGTTCTGATGTACACTCTCTGATCTGAGCGACAGAACCAGCAGGGCTTTCTACTTTGATGCTTTGTATCGTCTGTATGGAGTCAATCAAAAGCATCTCTGGTTGTTGCTCCTCTGCATGCTTGATGATTTGCTCTAACTGTGTCTCACATAGGATGAAGCAGTTGTCTGACTTCTTGGCGATCCTATCTGCTCTCATCTTGATCTGATAGGCACTTTCTTCTCCTGATACGTAGAGCACTTTATTAGGTAGCTGGCAAGCCAGCTGAAGCATCAATGTTGACTTACCGATGCCAGGTTGTCCACCGATCAGCGTGATAGCACCAGGCACGATACCTCCACCCAGAACTCTTGTAAGTTCAGGATCGTTTGGGATGGCCACTCTACTTTGTTGGGTAGATATTATATCAGAAAGGTTGATGGGGCTTTTGCCAGTTGATCTGTCGCTGGGTAGTGCTTTAGAAGGCGTTTTATCGATGATCTCCTCAACTAAGGTGTCCCACTCCTTGCATGAAGGGCATCTTCCCTCCCATCTGATGATCGCGGTACCGCAATTGGTACATACATATCTACTTCTTGCCTTGGCCATGGATCATATTAAAGATTTTATCATGGAAATAAAAAATATGTGTTTTATTTGTGCCAGAAAATGTGGGCTTTTAAATGTCCGTCGTCCTATCTATGTTGTTTCGAAGGAAATAATTACATTTATAATAAGAAAGCAAGAAGACTGGTCGCGAGGTTTGTCTCTAAAAATATACTTTAAAGATTGTTTTCAATTGGTTTTTTGGGGTTATGCAGGGTACTTATGGTACCCTGTTTTTATTTCCACTCTTGACATATTAGGCACATTTCACACATTTATCACTCTGTGGCATAAGCATTAGCCTCTTTGGATTAATGGTTCTCTTGCAAGAAATGCAAGACCCAAATCCCGGCTGATAAACTTTAGAGAGTGAAAGTTGAAGCTTGGATAATTTCTTTTTCCTATTTCTGAGACTAGCTTCTACGACACTTTTGTTGTTGATGGCATCCATCCTGCTGATCCGACCGATCGAGTTTTCGGGTGCTACAGGTGCCGCACTTTCTTCAAGAGAAGCAATCTCCAATTTTAATTGACGGATCATAACTTTGATCTCCTTCTCTAATTTTTTTAGTTCTTCTTGTGTCATTCGATATAAAAACCTAATTTTCAACTACTTATAACCAACCAAAACCTATGAGCGAGTTTAGATGCACTTACTACGACCCCTCACAAGGTACTCAGACCCTTGGACTATATCACGGACAGGATTCTGGCAATGTTGTGATTTATCACAACTCCAGTGTCCTTATTATCGATTTTATGGTACATCAGGCGAAGTCGTACTCTTTTATGGTCAACGAGAACTTAGTTAAACTAAATGTAGTCAAAGAGAATGGACAGTATGACTATAAGTTTGAGGCCAGGAACATACACGAACAGGAGGAGTTGTCTACTGCAGAACGAGTGATGTCGTTCTTAAAGTGGCCATTTGCTTACGCAAGCTGATAAGACGAAGATCAGATTCTGACCTTCATCTTATCAGCGATTGCAAAGGACTAGAGTCCTAGTATCTTTTTGTTCACCTTATCACTTCCTCCGCCTCCAGCGAAGTCGTCAAATGTCTTCTTAGTCACGTCAATTATATGATTAGATATAAATGGCGCACCTTCTGCAGCTCCTTGCTCTGGAGATTTGATGCAGCATTCCCACTCTAAGACAGCCCAACCATCAAAGCCATACTGGGACAACTTGCTAAAGATTCCTGCGAAATCAATATGCCCATCACCCAGTGATCTAAATCTACCTGCTCTGTTGATCCAGTCTTGATACCCACCATAGACACCAGATTTACCTGTTGGGTTAAACTCAGCATCTTTTACATGGAACATTCTGATGCGCTCATGATAAAAATCAATGAACTGTAGATAGTCCAACTGCTGTAGTTCGAAGTGAGATGGATCATAAAGAAGACATGCTCTCTTATGATTCTTCGTATGCTTCAAGAACATCTCATATGTATGACCATCGTGCAGATCTTCTCCTGGATGAATCTCATAACAGACATCTACACCACAACTATCGAAGTGGTCTAATATCGGCAACCATCTTTTAGCTAACTCATCAAATCCTGCTTTCACTAATCCCCCTGGCCTTTGCGGCCAAGGATAGACTGTATGCCAGAGCAATGCACCTGAGAATGTAGCATGAGCCTTCAGTCCGAGGTTTTTACTTGCAGTCGCTGCATATTTTAATTGTCTGACAGCCCACCTTGTACGCGCTTTAGGATTGCCTTGTACCTCTGGCGGCGCAAATCCATCAAACATCACATCATAGGCAGGATTGACAGCTACAAGTTGACCTTGTAGGTGAGTCGACAGTTCTGTAATCTTAAGACCATGGCTTTCTACAGTGCCTTTGATCTCTTCGCAATATCTTTTACTCTTCGCTGCTTTTTCTAAGTCTATACATCTTGCGTCCCATGTAGGGATCTGTACTCCCTTATAACCCAAGCTGGCCACCCACTTACATATAGAATCAAGTGAGTTGTAAGGAGCTTTGTCGTCCATAAACTGAGCTAAGAATATCGCTGGTCCTTTAATCGTCTTCATATGCTTTCTCTTTTTTAATTCGTCAACAGCAACAAGATAAAACCCTCATCCTTCTTATCAAACTAAATCTAACAACTACCATGAAGTCGGATTCGTAGTTGAGTACTTTGAAGACATCAGTGTGAGCGAAGATGATAGACTATTTAGAAAAGGCGACATTGTCGTTTTGGAGCTTTATTCTATTGGACAAGAGGCCGCTGATTATCTTTTTGATATAGAAGCAGAGATATTTAGAGGAGGGCCATTTGATCCTCCACCAGCTAATGTTAGAAGCAATATAGAAGGAGGTGCACTCGGATACTTTTCATGTCTGGTGCTCAGCAAGTAGAGTTAGAGATTGATTAGGACTTACTTAGCCTCTCCATTCACTCTGATGCGATCTTTTCTATTGGCCAGATCCCAGACAGTATGAAATATCTGCTTCGTTCTCTTCTCCATAAGCATGAGATCGATCTTTTCAACTGTATCGGTAAGTCTATGGTAGTCATCATGAACACCATTAAAAAAGAAGATAGCAGGTATGCCGTGCTTGGCAAAGTTATAGTGATCAGACCTAAAGTAGAACCGATTAGGGTCCTCTTCGCTATTGTATTTGTAATCTAAAAGGATCTGATTATACTTTTGATTGTTTTTCTCATTGATGTCATGCAAGTCTTGACTAAGTCGATCAGAACCAATCACATATATGTATGGATCTTCTTGGCTGATGTACTCTTTACCCCATCTGCCAATCATATCTATATTGACATCAACCACTGTGTTATCTAATGGAAAGATTGGGTTGCTTGCATAATATTCTGAACCTAACAATCCTTTCTCTTCTCCAGTAACCAAGAGGCAAAGCACACTTCGCTCAGGACCGTTTTTCATTTTCTTTGCTGTAGCGAGTGCTTCAGCGATTTCAAGAACAGCTGTTGTTCCAGAAGCATTGTCATCGGCGCCGTTATATACTTCATCGCCTTTCATACCCACATGATCATAGTGAGCGGAGATAACGACCACTTCATCCTTCTTACTAGAGCCTTCTATAAAACCCATTATATTCTGGCCTTCGAGTACATTTCTATTTAGATCAAATGATGCCTGTAGCAACACAGGTATATTAGTAAGTAACGAAACATCTTCGCCAGATGTAAGTTTGTTTCTTCTCATGATGAGATCATCTCTCTGGGCCCCTATGATTTCTTCAGCTATTTTAGAAGACAGAAAGATGGTGTTGACTCCAGTTTGATTAGCAGCGGTAAAGTTGCCAAGCTGAGTGACCCTATTTACAAGTTGCCGACGGTTGTCATTGATCATAGTTTTAAGATCATTGGAGATGATGAGTAACATTTTAGCGCCATGTTCTTTGGCAACTTTGCTTTTCATTTTCCAATCAGACGTCCAACTGCTTTTGTCATTTGACTTTGTGATTTTTGATATGCCATCTGCATCACTTGGTTCACCATCAAATACCATAACAACTTTGCCTTTAACATCTACATTTTTATAGTCATTGTAGTGTTTTTCATCTATGCCATAGCCTAAGAAGACAACCTCATCGGCAGAAAAATCGCCGCTAACACTGTGCTGAGGAAATGATATAAAGTCTCTCAACAACTTATACGATGAACCGCCTATGTCTAAGGTTAACTTTTCCCATGATGTAAAAGTGAACGCTACTGGTTGAAAATAAGTGTTGTTATCTCCTATGGTTGGGAGGCCAAGTTTTTCAAATTCCTTGGCTATGTATTGAGCTGCTTTCGTATTACCTTCTGTTCCCGTTTCTCGTCCTTCATATTCGTCAGAGGCAAGCGTATAGATGTGATCTTTTAGATCTTTGACAGATATAGTTGTAGATAGCTTATACGACCAATCATTAAAATCTGTTACAACAGCTTTACTCTTGTCAGGCATCATTTTATGGCTAGCATACTGTCCTAGGAGCTCTTGCCCAATAAAGATGCTGACTACAAAAACAATAAAATATTTCATCATGTTAATCTCTTCATATTAGCAAAGGAAAGAGACGTCAGGCGTGATCTTGTCAACACGTCTCTTATGTCGTCCTCCCTCAAAAGTGTTTTTTATAAACGCATCAACGACTTCTAACGCTACTTCTTTGCTTATAAATCTTGCAGGTATCGCCAACGCATTAGCATTATTATGCTGTCTGGTCAAAGCGGCTAATTCAGCTGTCCAGCACAGACCGCATCTTATGCCACTGTATTTATTAGCAGTGATAGCTACGCCATTACCACTTCCACAAATGAGAATCCCACAATCAACCTTTCCATCTATAATATCGCTACATACAGGATGAGCGTAGTCTGGGTAGTCAACCGAGTTAGAACTATGAGGTCCATGATCTGTCACTGTTATGTTCTGATCTTCAAGATACTTTACAACTATCTTTTTCAAATCAAACCCAGCGTGATCACCGCCAATGGAAACTTTAGTTACTGACATTCTAATTAGGAATTCTTGATGTTCTATACTGTCCTAAGAGTGTCTCCATCTCTTGCTTGAATGCAGCATCATCAATATTGTTAGCAAGATTAAATATGTTAGCAACTGCATTGTCCCTTCTTGCTTTGTCTTGAGCAAAACTTGAAGCAACAATATCTGGGTCTATGCTACTATAGAAAGACATAAAGTCTTCCGTCTCAGTTGCCAAAATTCTCAAGTGATGTATCGCTTTTTCTTTTTGATTAGTCCTAACATAAATTGTAATCAAAGGAATGATCGAAGCGTCATATTGAAAGTTCATATGAGGAAAGCCTTCAAAGTACTTATCTGTTATATCGACTGCCTTTTGAGCTTTGTTTTGATCTAATAATGATTCAGCAGTTCTAACCATTACCATTCTATGAGCTTGTATCGCTGCACCATATGAGTCGTTCACAAATAGTTCTTTTTTGTCAAAATTACCCCACTCCCATTTGTTCATTATGTTGTCATAGACTTTCTCTGTAGCAACTCTACCGCTACCATAAATACCTATTCTGGCATCACTAGTTGTTTTTATCGGCACTACTCTAAGTGCTAACCCTTCATATTGCATATAGTCATTGAGACCCATCAACTTGCTGTTCTGACAAGTTGTCGCAAAGTATATCGGGCGGTCATTTATATTGGAAGCAATTATATCGAGGACTGCAAGTTCATCTTTGGTCATCCAAGACTTACTCTCAGCAAATGTCACTCTGATATCTGAAGCTATCTCTGCTGTATCTCCAGCATATTTGACACCAAGCCGTTGTACTGCCTGAGGGTCAGTAGGAATTACAAACTGTCTAGCTGGAACATATGATTCAAACTTGTACGTTTCTCCTACTGGGTTGTTACCACCTATAAATCTGAGTGCATCAGTGAGCTTCATTGCAGCATTGGCATTCTGGACTACAAATGGAATTTGGTTTCTCTTATTGCCGCGATAAGAAGCAGCCGGTACGGTGAACTTTAAAGCATCAGCTTCATTCACTTTTCTTCTTAATTTATTGATATACCAGTCTACAGTGATCAGGCTGAGATTGACGATTCTAACATCGCGTCTTACATCTTCCACTTCTTGCACATACCAAAGGGGGTAAGTATCATTATCACCATACGTAAAGATGACGGCGTTGGGATCAAGAGAATTTAGAAAGTTCTTAGCATAGTCACGAGAAGCATACTGATCCTTACGACTATGATCATCAAAGTTTTCAAATCCCATAATCAATGGAGCGGTAAGAGCAAGCCCACCAAAAAGTGCAAGCGATCCTACGCCTTTAAATGAAAACTTATCTGCTGCCATTTTATAAAGCGCGGGCACAGACATACCTATCCACATACAGAAAGTGAAAAAGCTACCGACCAGCACATAATCTCGTTCTCGAGGTTCATTAGGAGGTTGATTGGTATAAACTATAATCCCGATACCCGTGATAATAAAAAGTGCAAATAGTCCTGCAAACTCTTGAGGTCGCTTAAATGCGTGAAAGAACAATCCTATCAAACCAAATATCAATGGCAAGAAGTAATAGTTGTTGTTCGCCTTATTGTTTTTCATAGTATCTGGCTCTTCATCTAGATTGAAAAGTTTCATCTCATCTACAAAACCAATACCTGATCTCCAGTTACCATCTGATTTGTCCCAAGAGTAATATCCTTGACTGCCGTTTTGCTTCCCTACAAAGTTCCACATGAAGTATCTGGTATACATCCAGTCTATCTGGTACTTCATAAAGAAGGCAAGGTTAAAAGCAAAAGAAGGTTTAGCATTTCCCGAAAGGATCATCTGATGCCACTGCTTATAAAGATTTGGTCGACCCATCTCAGCATGACTTATCCTTGGGAATAAGATTTTATCGGACGATTTGTATTGTGGTGTGATCTTCTCATCCACAGTTACATACTTGGACTTAGCTGACTTATCATGATAAGGAGGAAAGTCCATCTGTCCTTTGCGTGCCTCTCTATCGTAACTCGTCGGAGAAGCTTCATAGCTTGGCCCGAACACTAGTGCCCGCTCACCATACTGCTCTCTATTGATATATGGTAGCAATCTTGACGGGTCACTAGGGACATTCATATTTACGGGAGTGTCAGCGTTAGCCCTGATCACAACCAAACCAATCATAGAATAGCCGATCGTAATCATCAGAGTAGCCATAGTAGCAAGTTGTAACCAGTAGTTACCGTGCTTTTTAGCATACCGAAATGCCAAATAGAAAATCCCTGCAACGATCAATACGGTAGGTACAATCCCAGAATTGACAGGAGCACCTAAAGAGTTGACCATAAATATGTCTAGACCCTTCCAAAGAGAAGGAATCCCTATGATGACTCCTTTCTGGATAAACGGAATGGACAATGCACCAAGCACAGTGCTCAGGATCATGCCTTTCCAGTTTTTAGATTTTGACTTCTTAAAGTATACAAGCAGTGCAAGAGCTGGAAAGGTTAAAAGGCTCAAAAGGTGGACCCCAATCGAAAGTCCTGCACTATAGGCTGCAAAAACAAGCCACTTATCATGATTTGATTCATTGGGTAAGCAGTACCACTTGATGATGGCCCAAGCTGTCAATGCAGTAAAGAAGGTACTCATCGCATAAACTTCACCCTCAACGGCAGAAAACCAAATAGATGAACAAAACGCTGTTGCTAATCCTGCAATCACACCACCTACTGCAGCTACATTGTCTGCATTGATGTCTTCTTTTGTAAACATGAGCTTGGAGAGTAGCATAGTTGCATTACCTACTAGAGCTGCTGTCACTGCCGTAAATAAGCCCGACATAAGATTGACCGCAAATGCGATGTCCGAAGGATTGGAAGAGAAAACCTCACCCAGCCAAGCAAACAAACGTCCAATAACCAAAAATAGAGGTGCCCCTGGTGGGTGTACTACTTGGAGCTTATAAGCCCCCAAGATAAACTCCCCACAATCCCATAAACTCCCCGTACGCTCTGCAGACATAAAATAGACCACAGCCGCTATCACAAGGATGATACTCGAAGCAATGTTAAATTTTCTATTGGTCGAAGTCATAATTCAGATATTGTATGTAAAAAAGTCTAGCTAAGGATTTCTCATGCTGAGAGAAGGTGATATGCTGACTTTAGGTGTTTTTCCATTAAAGAAATCAGTAATATGATATCTTTGCAAAAGTATTAAAAACATATACTTTAAAGGAGTAATGCGTATTGCATTAGGATTTAGTTATCAAATACCTTCAAAGAACTATTTCTCACCTCTATTTAACGAGATTAAAGAGGCACTCATATGCTATTAGAGACCTGTATTGTCTGCGGATCAAAGAATAACAAAGAGGCGCTCCGGGTGCATGATCACTTGGTAAGCCATAAGTTGTTTATGATCTCAGCATGTGATGATTGTGGCTTTCAGTTTGTTAAGAACCCTCCCAACGAAGATGAGGCCATGTCTTTCTATGAGACAGAAGAGTATATCGAGCACTCTGATTCTTCAGAAGGGCTTATCAATGGCATATACCATAAAGCTCGCTCTTGGATGCTCCCATACAAATACAAGATGCTTCATAAGCTGGGCAGAAAGGCTAAGATCTTGGATGTGGGCACGGGCACTGGATACTTCCTAAACTATATGAAGTCTAGATCTTATGAGGTGACAGGCGTTGAGATCAGTAAGCAAGCAAGAGATTTTGGGATTAAAACCTTTGGGCTTGATATACAGAGCCCAGATGACTTAATGAAGGCTGATTTTCCTAAAGGGTTTGGCTATGCTAGTTTCTGGCATGTTCTTGAGCACATCTATGAACCAAGGAAGGTTCTTAAAAGGGTACACGAACTACTTGATGAAAACGGAGTACTCGTCGTAGCCCTTCCCAACAACAAGAGTCTGGATGCTAAAGTATATAAGGAGTATTGGGCGGCTTATGATGTGCCAAGGCACTTGTGGCATTGGGATAAAGAGAGCTTTACAAAGTTTGCAGAAGGATGTGGATATAAGTTAGTAAAGACCAAAATGCTGCCACTTGATCCCTTCTACAATATTATAATGAGTGAGACTTATCGAAAAAATAAGTTGGGCTATATTTTGATTCCATTTGTAGGTGCGCTATCCTTAATCCAAGGTTGGCTCAAAAACGGCAAAGCCAGTTCGATTGTGTATTTTTTGGAAAAAGCCTAAAGAAGAATGTTTAAAGTAATTGTCATCGGAGGATTGCTATACACTTTGTATAGATTGGTTCTTGGGCCTAAGAGCATAAAAGCTGCAGAAGAGTCCAACGATGACACAGTAGATATAGATTATGAAGAAGTGGACTAATATTTATACCTCTTCAGATTTAATCATACACGAAGACGCACAGTTTCTCGTACTCAACAAACCTGCAGGTGTAGGATCTCAAGATGATCAAACAGGGGATATGAGTATATTCTCTTGGGCTGAGCAGTACGCCAAACAAAAACTCCATCTTGTCAACCGTATAGACAGACCCGTAAGTGGGCTAATCCTATGCACTAAAACAAGAAAGGCAGGCCAGCTCATCTTAGATAGCAAATCTATAAAGAAGGAGTATCTAGCTCTGGTACCGCCCATAGAGCCCGAAGCAGCAACCTTAAGTCACTTCATCAAAAAAGATGGAAAGACTAAAAAGGCGTACATCTCAGAAGTTGAAAAAGCGGGTTATAAGGATTGCACATTATCTTACTCCGCAAGGCATGTACTTGAAAACTATCACCTTATTGATATTACAACAGAGACAGGTCGGTTTCATCAAATCAGAGCACAGTTGGCTCATATGGGCCATCCTATAAAAGGAGATGTAAAGTATGGCGCTCGTCGTTCTAATAAAGATCGCAGTGTAGACCTTCATGCATATACGATGGAGATAGAGCCTGCACAATTAAAGTTTACAGCTCAACCTATAGGAAGGGAGCCCGTTTGGAAGTTTTTACAATCGGAAAACATCATATAGATGCGTTTGTTGATTTTCGTTGTTGCCTATAACGCGCAACGACATATCACAAAGACATTAGACCGCATACCCAGAGATTGGTTAGCATCCATAGATTATAAAATCCTCATCATCAATGATGCTTCTGATGATCAGACCCAATCTTTGATCGAAACATATATCGCTGCACATCCTCAGATAGTTATCACCTCATTGAACAATCAAGTGAATCTTGGCTATGGTGGAAATCAAAAAAAGGATACGACTATGCCATCGATCATAAGTACGAAACTGTTGTTCTTCTTCATGGTGATGGGCAATACGCGCCTGAGTTTCTTCCTCAGATGGTAGAGCCAATCAATAGAAATAATGCAGAACTCGTCCTCGGTTCTCGTATGCTTCATAAGAAAAATGCCCTTCAAGGAAATATGCCTTTTTATAAATGGGTGGGCAATCAAGTACTTACGTTTTTTCAAAACAAACTGCTTGACACCAACTTGTCAGAATTTCATACAGGATATCGTGCTTATAAAATAGCAGCTTTAAAGAGCATCCCTCTTTCTAAAAATTCTAATTACTTTGATTTTGACACAGAGATCATCATTCAACTATTAGATACTAAAGCCAGAGTAGAAGAAATCAGTATCCCCACTTTCTATGGCGATGAGATATCTTATGTCAATGGGATAAAATATGCCTGGTTGATAATGAAGACAACTGTCAAGTCAAGATTGGCAAAAAAACAATGGCTTCAGGACGACCGATTTACTTATCTATAGCTTTTTGCTGTTCGACACGATGGGTTTCTTTCATCATATGATTGATCTAATTGCGATTCAATAAACACTACCTTTGACCAAACTAATGTTGATCCTCTATGAGTAAAGTCACTGATGTAAATGAATATGGAGAGTTTGGCCTCATAGACCATCTGACTAAGTCTATAAAGCCCAAGTTGAGCTCCACAATAATGGCCATCGGAGATGATGCTGCGGTGATCAAGAATGCTCGTGACTATAGTGTTATATCCACAGATATGTTGGTAGAGGGTATCCACTTTGATGTGCGATATAGTCCCTTAAAACATCTGGGTTATAAGTCCATCGTTGTCAATCTATCTGACATCTTTGCGATGAACGTAGTACCACAACATGTAACCGTATCGATAGCGATATCAAGCAAGTATAGTGTTGAGGCACTGGAGGAGCTTTATGAAGGAATAGAGACAGCTTGTAAGTTTTACAATGTAGATCTCGTAGGAGGTGATACAACCTCTAATCTTAAAGGCATGGCCTTGAGTGTTACTGCTGTAGGGACGACTACAGATAAAGAGACCATCTCTTATCGTAGTGGTGCGAAGGTGGGTGACATACTTTGTATTACTGGGAGTCTTGGTGCTGCATATCTTGGGCTTCAGATCTTAGAAAGAGAGAAGCAACTTTTTCTATCTGATGAGACCATAGCACCTGAGCTTTCCAAGCATACATATCTGATAGAAAGACAACTTAAGCCAGAAGCGAACAAGGCAGCTATCGAATATTTTAAGAAGATATCTCTTGTGCCGACATCTATGATCGATGTATCAGACGGTTTAAGTTCAGATCTCATGCACATCTGTAAGCAGTCTGATGTTGGAGCCTTTATCGAAGAAGCGAAGGTGCCGATGATTGAAGAAGCAAAAGCGGCTGCGCTCGAGTTCAACATGGATCCGATTACTTGCGCACTCAATGGTGGAGAAGATTATGAATTGTTGTTCACTTTAGATCCCATGGATATCGAAAAGATTAAGTTCATGCCTGATGTACATATCATCGGAGAGATCGTAGACAAGAAAGACAAGCTTTCGTTGCATACCCCAGGAGGTAATATTCATCCGCTTAGAGCACAAGGCTGGAATCACTTCTAAAGCACTATTTAGGATTTGTCAGAATCCGACATCTTTCCTGCTGATATGTTAGTTTTGCACACGTTTTCACAAAAAGCAAAAGGTAGAGATGATAACAGTTTCTAATATCAGTCTTCAGTACGGCAAGAGAATACTATTTGATGATGTTAATCTCAAATTTACTAATGGCAATTGTTATGGTGTTATCGGTGCCAATGGCGCAGGTAAGTCAACCTTCTTAAAGATACTATCTGGAGAGATAGATGCCTCTGGAGGAAAGGTCAATATAGAGCCAGGTAAAAGGATGGCAGTTCTTAAACAGGATCACTTCGAGTATGAAGAAGAGACGGTCCTCAATACTGTGATGATGGGTCATAAAGAGATGTATGATATCATGGTCGAAAAAAATGCCATCTACATGGATCCTGATGCATCAGATGCGGATGGACTTAAGGCAGCAGAATTAGAAAACACATATGGTGAGATGGGTGGCTGGGAAGCCGAGAGCAATGCTGCAGAACTCCTCAGTAATATGGGTGTTGCTGAGATGCATCACTACAAGACGTTGAAAGAGCTCAATGGCCCTCAAAAGGTCAAGGTGCTTTTGGCGCAAGCTTTATTTGGAGAACCGGATATCTTATTATTGGATGAGCCTACCAATGATCTTGATGCAGAGACAGCGACGTGGTTATCTGACTTTTTGGCAGAGTTTAAAAACCTTGTTATCGTTGTATCTCACGATAGGTACTTCTTGGACATGGTGTGTACGCATATGGTTGACGTAGATTTCAAGCAGATCAACATCTTCTCAGGTAACTACACATTCTGGTATGAGTCCAGTCAACTGATGGCCCAGCAGATGGCCAACAAGAATAAAAAGATGGAGCAAAAGCGCGCCGAGATGATGGAGTTTATCCAGAGATTCTCAGCCAATGCTTCTAAGTCAAAACAAGCTACGAGTAGAAAGAAGGCACTTGAAAAGTTGAGCTTAGAAGACATCAAGCCGTCGACGAGAAAGTATCCATTTATACATTTTCAACCAGAGCGTAGTATTGGAGATCAGATACTGAAAGTAGAGGGACTCTCTGCTAAAGATGATGCCGGACAGGTTCTATTTTCTAATGTCAGCTTTACAATGAACAAGGGTGATAAGATCGCCTTGCTATCTCAAGAGTCAGCTGCGATCACAAGTTTTTATGAGATCCTTTCGGGAAATGCTAAACCTGATGCTGGCACAATAGAGTGGGGCCAGACGATCACTAAAGATTATCTTCCTAATGAGAACTCTGCTTTTTTTACAGAAGGTCAGAACTTAGAATTGATGGATTGGTTACGCCAATACTCAGATGATAAAGACGAACAATTTGTGAGAGGCTTTCTGGGTAGGATGTTATTCTCAGGAGAAGAGGTTTATAAAAAGTCCGGAGTACTATCTGGAGGAGAGAAGGTGAGGTGCATGCTTTCTAAAATCATGCTTAACAATCCTAATTTTCTTTTACTCGATGAGCCTACTAATCACTTAGACTTGGAGTCTATCACGGCGCTTAACAATGCACTTAGGGACTTCCCAGGTAGTTTGATTATGACGTCTCATGATCATCAATTGTTGGACACTGCTTGTAATAGAATCGTAGAGATCTCTCCAAATGGCACTATTGATCAGTTGATGATATTTGATGAATTCATAAGATCAGATAAAGTCAAAGGGTTGAAGGAAGAGTTATACAGAGTAACTGCTTAATGCCAATACGCAAAGTATGCTTCAAGAGAAAATTATAAACTGTGGAACAAAACTGATGTCACATGTGGTTCTTTAACTTTTGGAAGAAACGTAAAGAGCAAGATCAGGAAATAATAGATCCAGACATGAAGTATCTAATCGTAGGACTTGGCAATATCGGAGCAGAGTACGACAGTACTCGACATAATATCGGATTTGAAGTGGTCGACTATATGGCTGAAGAAAAAGGCGCGACGTTCAAACCTGGCACACAAGGATCAACAGCATCGATAAAACACAAGGGCCGCACCCTTATCCTGTTGAAGCCCAGCACATACATGAACCTAAGTGGCAAAGCAGTTAGCTACTGGTTACAAAAGGAAAAAATAAAACAAGAGAATCTTGTAGTCATAGTGGACGACCTCAACTTGGACTTTGGACGAGTAAGATTGAGAGGGAAGGGTAGTGATGGCGGCCACAATGGTATCAAGGATATCAATGCGACCATAGGACAAAAGTATGCACGAGTAAGAGTCGGTATCGGAGATGACTTTAGAAAAGGACAACAAGTAGATTTTGTCTTAGGGAAGTGGTCCTCAGAAGAAAAAGATAAGCTTCCAGAGATCATAAAGTTGGCATCCGATATGTCTAAAAGCTATGCGGCCATTGGGTTGGCGCATACTATGAGCGCGTTTAACTCATAGTAGTAATGTAATTAGAAAATAAAAAGCCCCGCTTAATTTTATTGAGCGGGGCTTTTGCTTTATTATGATGAAGATCTACCTATAACTCTTGGGTATAGCGGCAAGAGTCATTTTGATCAAGTCCACTGAACTTATAAATTACCACAGCCATCTATAAATGCGTAAAACAATTTGCCTGGGTTGACTCCAAATCCTGGCAAGAATTCTATGCAAGTACCAGAGTCATAATCTGTATTGGCGTCGATAGTTTGAGAAGATTGAATGGCACCATCTGTCTCATAGTCTTCTACCGTACTTTGAGTGCCCACAAGCTGATTTACACCTGAATAATTTTGAGGACAAGACATAGTGCCGATCTCATGAATATATGCAGAACCACTTCCAAACCCGTTGTCATCATCTCCAAAAGCTCCAGATATTGAGTAATTGCCAGAAATAGCTACACTAATGCCAAATTCATCGTAGCGATCAAGGTCAGATGCTATGAGTTTATTTAGCTGTAACCAGGTGTCTCCAGATCGTTGAAAAATGTAAGCAGATCCACTATCAGGGTCAAATGCACCATCTCTATCATCTTTGTGGGCACCTATGATAAGTATATCGTTAGACAAGTCTAAGCTGTGTCCAAAGTGATCATTTCCTCCTCCGTCGGAAGCTTCGATAATCGCTTGTTCTGTCCAAGTAGATCCAGACCGCTCAAAAATGTAAACTTTGCCATTACCAGTATTCCTCCCACCAACAACGGCGTAGTTTCCAGCCATGCTAACTGCATTGCCAAAGAACTCAAAATCACCACCATCAGAAGCTGTTAATTTGGTTTGTTGGACCCAGTTTGTACCATTCCAGAAAAAGATATAAGCAGATCCGCTATCGCTACCGAGATCATCATCATCAGGAGATCCAATGATTGCATAATTACCCTCAATTGCAACGCTTTGTCCAAATCTATTATTCGCATTTACTCCCCCGCCGTCGGAAGGAAGTATCATATTTTGTTCTGACCAAATTGAAGAAGACTGATTATAAATATATGCAGCATCACCTTCTGGCGAACCTACTATTGCATGATTTTCAGAAATGTCAACACTTTTCGAAAAACCTCTTGCATTTGAATCAAATAGTTTTGCTTGTTCCGACCAAGTAGATCCTGATTTTTTAAAGATATAAGCAGATCCATTGCCAGTACCATTAAAAGGGCCATTATCATGCTCATCGCCTACAGCTCCAATGATGGCATAATCTCCAGAAATGGCAACATTCTCGCCAAAAAAATCCGCCGCTGTCGCATCTGAAGCTATTAATTCGGCTTGTTCCAACCAAGTGTTTCCTGATCTTTTGAAGATATATGCAGAACCACTGCTCGTTCCATTATCATCGGTGGCATCAGTCCCAACGATTGCATAGTCACCAGAAAGGCCTACGCTCGTTCCAAACCTGTCATTTGAACTTCCATCTGAAGCAGCTATTTTAAATTGTTCTGTAACACTTTGTGAGAGGGCAACATTGCAAAATAGATTTACTATCAGGACAATACTAAGAGGGTAGACTTTAGCAAACCTTTTCATAGAAGCATGTGATATTGAAAAATTTAGTGTTCCTTTTTTCATAATAATGTAGTATGACTTAATAATTAAACGACCACTTAAGTTGTAATGACTATCTAATAAAATACACTAAAAATTTGGTTTAAGGAGCAATCAATAATCTGTATATGCAGATTTCAACATGTAGAAAACCTGATGATCATTTAGCAAAATTGGAAAGTAAACTCATCTATATGAAAGCAATAGACTAAATGAAACTTTAACTCATAATTACTGAGATGTCATTAGTTATAAGTGCTGATGGACGTGTGATTTAAGTGATGTGGGCGTCAATTTATTCAAAATTGAAACTATGCTATTCATCGGTTATCGGGCCGGCACATACTATGAGTGCATTTAGCTCATAGGTGTAATTAGAGAATAAAAAAGCCTTGCTCAACATTGTTGAGCAAGGCTTTTTTATATCGGTATACAGAAGATTTATCTATAACGCCCTGGCCTTGTCCCAAGTGTTAATTTGATCATTTTTTCTTTTCCATTTCTGACTACTTCCATTTCTATTTTGTCATTGGGTTCAAAGTAGTTGAGGATGCCTAATAATCCTTCCATTGTTTTGGTGCGTGCCCCATTTACTTTCTGGACAATGTCTCCTTTTACTAATCCAGCTTTATCGGCTGGTCCATCTTTCATCACATCTAAGATCTTTGCCCCACTCTCAGACGACTCTATCTGAGCACCCATATAGGCAT
>CALIHL010000142.1 GCA_938022935.1 uncultured Saprospiraceae bacterium | reverse complement strand
TGTGATGATAGGTTCCTACTGCTGTATAGATGCCATTCGAACTCAGCTCCGAGTTTTCTATCAAGTCATCGACCATACTATAGCCAAACTCAGCTTCAACCATGTCTAAAAACTCCGTGAAAACTATTCCTTTCATATCTATTGTTTGTTGAGGGTGTTTATCTTATACTTAACAGGTTGTCAAATTAAGACTATTTATATATATAACCCAATAGTAAAAGTTAAGCCTTTGGGTTAGAGGATTGATTTGTGGGTCTGATCTACTTCAATATTGGGTGTTCTAAGAGATAAAGATCTATTACATGATAGTTATGGACATTCTGTTTTAGTTGTTTGGATGTAGGTGCTCTTTATTTGGTTGATCAGGAGCTGTTTTCTGTTATGGCCTATGAATTGCTTATAAATCAGTGGTGGGATAGATATAGATCGAGGTTATATTTTCGGTCGATAATAATGCTACCTAAAAAAGATATAATTTAATATGCGAGGAAATATTAGAGTTCAAGTTTTCGTGGCACTGATTTTATTGAGTTATTTAAGATGTTTTAGCCAAGGCGACACGACAGTCGTTCCTTTTGTATCATATTGGTCGATTGGCGATAGGTATGACTTTCAGGTGACAAAAGTAAAGCAACAATGGAAAAATGGCCAATTGGTTAAGAATGATTCCTCTTCTTATATTACTAACTTTAGAATTATTGACTCTACTGAGAATAGCTACAAAATAAGCTGGAGTTACAAGATTAACCTCAATGAATTTAACTTAACAAAGAAGCTGTATGACCTTTTTTCTAATTATCAGTTAACTGAACTCATTTATGTGACCGATGAATTAGGAGAATTTGTCGAAATCGAAAACTGGAAAGAAGTATCTGAGTTGATGATAGGTCTAATCGACCAGATATCTAACAGTCTATCAGAAAAGGAAAGTGAAAATCAAGTAGATGTCAAGCAAGTGATGCAGCCCTTTTATGATATATATGCATCTAAAGATGGAATCGAGCAATTAGTGTTTAAAGAACTTCATTATTTTCATTTTCCTTTTGGTCTTGAATACTCTGTTACTGAGCCCATAGAGTACAAAGAGCAGTTGCCAAACATACTAGGTGGAGATCCTATACGCGGTGATGCAAAGCTGTATTTTGAAACTGTGGATTTCGAAAATGAACATTGCGTATTGATTCAAGAAATGCAACTTAATCCAGATGATACGAAGTCAACCTTAACAACTCTTTTTGAGCAAATGGGCTTAAAAGATCAAGAGATGGAAGATGTGCTTTCCACTGCAAAACTCGATATCACTGATTATAATAGATATGAGTACTTTTACTACCCAGGGATACCTATAAAAATCGAAACTCGTCGAGAATCAATCATTGACATTGCTAAAGAAAAAGGTAAGAGAATAGATAGGGTGATTATTGAATTAATTCGTTAGGGTTCTTAGCCAAAGAAGCCCTAGTCCTTCAGAGCATACTCCTTCTTATACTGAGCGCGCATGGCCATGATCCGACTTCGATTCTTTATCTTATTGTAAGGATTTGTCTCAAGGTATCTTTCAATTTCAAAACCAAGGGAGATTGCTTTTTCTATCGCTTTATAAAACTCATCCATGTCTCCTTTTAGGAGATTAGCCTCAGCAAGAGTAGACCAAGGAAAAGGGCTTTTTGGCAAAATTTCAATAGCCTTCATCGCATGAGCTATCGCGTCATCATGTGCTCCAATCTCATATTCTGCCATCGCCAATCTATTATAAGCACTCATCTTTATCCAATCGTCATACTGACTATCTTCAAGAACACTTACAAGCCTTTTGGATAACCTTATTGATTCTTCGTAATCTTTCAAACCATTGGCATATACTTGCGACATCTGTGTTAGTACAGCGACGTTGTTAGGTTCTAAGTCAAGGGCTTGCATCCCTGACTGTAGCGCCGCCATACTATCTCCTTTAGAGATTTGATAAGCACCAAGAGCAAGATAGTAGTCTCCACTTTCGCCAATATGTTCACTTGCATCCTGCCATACTTTAGTAGCACCCACAGTGTCATTCTCATATCTCATTAAAAAATCGCTATAGTTACCATAACCATAAAGATCTTCTGGAAATTTTTTCAAAAATGCTCTGTAGTGGTTTCCAGCTTCTTCTAATTTTCCAAGCTCTCGATAGCACAATGCAGCACCAGTGTCCATGGATTTCTCATCTGGTTTTATCTCAAGTGCTTTTAGAAACAAGGGCAATGCCTGTTTATAATCTCTTTCACTATAGATGCCCCATGCTAAAGCTCTGTATGGTAGAACAAAGTTCTCGTCTTCTTCTATTGCTTTTTGATAGTAGAGATGAGCTTTCTCTTTGTCCCCTTTTCTATTTTTCAAACCTGCCCAAAAGTGATATGCCCATTTACGATCCTGAGGCCTGTTTTTTATAATATATCTTATCCATTCTTCTGATTTATCAGTATCACCTAAGCGGTCATAGCATATAGCCAACCTGTATGGATCCGTCTTACTCAGTAAATACTTTGCTCCTTTATCGACTATTTCTTGTATCGCTGCACGAGACTTTCCAGTATCATATACTACATCCATTGTACTAGACTCGTATCCAGTCATCCGCATACTGAGTGTCATCACACCTTCGAGATTGGTTAGACTGCCTCCGATGGTATTAGTGGTTCTTCCTAAAAGTTCTCTTAGATGAAATGTCATAGATGAGGCTGACAACCCTACGCCCATCACATCAAGATTGAGATCAGGTCTTAAGTCAACATTTAGCTCCAAGCTATCTACTCTCCGACTGTTCGCAATCTCCTTAAGCTCATCTACTCTCTCTTGTATCATCATTGCCAATACTTGACCATTGTAGCCAGCTCTTTCCAGCTCCAGTGGCACTTGAAATGGCTGAAGCTTGTAACCTTCCTCATTTAAACCTCGATAAATCACAACCAAGAGAAACCCAAAAAGGCAAAGAAGAGCAAAGCGTACAACGAAAGTGGACAGACTAGAAAAGAGTGTGGTCCACGATACAGAAAGAAGTTTCTTAATGATGCTCATGAAAGCAAAATATAAATAATCCTGTTTACCAACATGTCTTAACAATGGATTTTAGACCAACAAAACTATCTTCATCCGCAGAACACATTATAGAGATGACGATAGCTGAGATATCAAAAGCCGTAGAAGAAGCTCACAATAGGATTGTCCATGACGTCCTAAAGACTCCTTTGATTAAATCATTTGCTTTAAGCGATCTGGTCAAGGGAGAGGTCTATCTAAAATTAGAAAACGAACAATATACCGGATCTTTCAAGGCCCGTGGTAGTCTCAATAAGCTGGCTGCGATTGGGGAGACAGACAAAGAAGTTGTCACGGCATCTACTGGCAACCATGGACTTGGATTTGCAAGAGCGGTTGGATTAACGGGGTTGAAAGGCACCGTGTTCTTACCTCATAGTGCTGCCAGAACCAAGGTGAAAAAGATAGGTCGACACCCTGTAAGGATCGCGCGTTATGGAGATGATCCTCTATCAACTGAGCTTCATGCGAAGCAATATGCCAAAGATCATGATGCCATCTGGGTGTCACCATATAATGATTATGAAGTAATCGCAGGTCAAGGGACGATCGGCAAAGAGATACTCTCGCAACTTGATCATGTCGATGATATCTTGGTCACGATGGGAGGCGGAGGTCTGATCTCTGGTATCGGCGCTTATATCAAAACGAAAAGCCCTCAGACATCTATCATTGGTTGCGAACCTGAGCATAGTCCTGAGATGACGCTTAGCCTCAGAGCTGGCAAAATCGTCGATGATCCTAAAGCAAAAGATACCTTATCTGATGGCTCTGCTGGTGGCATCGAGCCAGGAGCTATTACATTTCCGATCTGTCAACAGGTAGTAGATCATTGTGTCTTGGTGGATGAGTCGTCTATAGCTGCAGGTATCAAGATGATGGTAGAAGAACATGGTAAGATCATCGAGGGATCGGCTGCTGTGACGATCGCATCATTGCTCAAAGAGAAGGAGCGCTATCAAGGTAGAACTGTCGTGCTGGTCATCTGTGGCGGCAACATAGACATTAACATATTGAAGCAGCTTCTTTAGGATAGCTTTCAACCACACTTGTTATATTGTAGCACAGAATCAAAAGAAACATGCAATCAAGACGTAACTTTTTACAACTCTCATCTTTAGGTCTTCCTATTCTCGCTTCCGCAAATCCTTGGTCCAGAAAAAAAGGAAAAAAGCCAATCGTTGTGGCTACTTGGGACAGCGGTATACCTGTGGCGGCTGAAGCATGGGAAGTGCTAAAAGATAAAAGTGGAACTGCACTTGATGCTGTAGAAGCTGGAGCCATATCTATAGAAAACGAAATCAGTTGCTGTGTTGGACTTGGAGGCAATCCTGATCGCGATGGAATCGTGACACTGGATGCGTGTATCATGGATCACAAGTTTAACTGTGGTGCAGTGGCGGGATTAGAAAGAATAAAAAATCCAATCTCTGTCGCTCGTAAAGTGATGGAAGACACGCCACATGTGATGTTTGTTGGAGCAGGCGCACAACAGTTTGCACTGGAGAATGGGTTTCCATTGGAATCTGGAGAACTATCGGAAACTGCAAAAGATGCTTATGCCAATTGGTTAAAAAAAGAAGATTATAAACCGATCATCAACATAGAGCAATCACAACTGAAAGGGAAGAAATTGAAAATGGGCAAAGGTGGTAATGGTCCTTCTGCTCCTTCTATCTTTGAGGATGGATCTTATAATCATGATACGATGGGCTTGATCGCTTTGGATCATCTGGGCAGACTGGCAGGTGCTTGCACTACATCGGTGATGGGATTTAAAATGAGAGGTAGAGTAGGAGACTCTCCAATCATTGGATCGGGCTTATACGTTGATCCTCAAGCAGGTGCTGTAGTAGCAACTGGTCAAGGCGAAGAGATCATAAGAACAAGTGGTTGCCACTTGGTGTCAGAATATATGAGACAAGGTAAGTCTCCTCAGAAAGCATGTAAGATGGCCATCGAAAGAATCGTTAGGATCAACCCAGCGAAAGCACGTAACTTTCAAGCTTGCTATATAGCGATCAGTCGCAAGGGTGAGTATGGTGCATATGCGATACAACCAGGATTTAGCTTTGCAGTGCAAGATGAAGATGGCAGTCGGCTTGTAAAGTGCGAAAGCTATTTATAATTTCTGTAAGACAACTAACTCTTCCACTTTTTATAATCTTTCAGATTACAATATTTTAATTAAGAATAATTGATAATTTAACTCTATGAAGTTAGCAGTACTTGTCCTTTCCGTCATCTTTGCATTGGCTTGTCAGAAGTCCAACATAGCCTCTGACATGACTTCCAATCCAGAAAAGAACTATGCGGCATATTGTGCTTCATGTCATGGTATCAAGATGGATGCCTTTGTAGATCGCAAATGGAAGTACGGCAGTACAGATGCCGATTTAATCAAAGCCATCAAGGTTGGTTATGATGATGATGGGATGCCGGGCTTCGCGGAGACCTTCAGCGATCAAGAAGTTCAAGAACTTGTAGACTATATTCAAGCAGGTATCGCTAATGTCGATCAGTATAGTTTTGATCAGGCAGATGCTTCTACAATGATCAAAACTGAAGAGCTCTCACTCACGTTGGACACGGTAGCTCAAGGGTTTAATATACCATGGGGCTTAACAATATTGGATGATGGAAGTATGTTGATTGCAGAACAAAGCGGTACGCTTTATAAAGCATCACCAGATGGAGCGTTAACGCCTATATCAGGTATACCTGAAGTGAAGTCGCGAGGACAAGGCGGTCTCATGGATATAGAAGTGGATCCAGATTATAAAAACAATGGCTGGGTATACATCGCATATGCCAAACCACATGCAACCAGTAACGAGGCGACTACGGCTATCGTCAGAGGGCGGATCAATCAGTCAGGAGCATTTGTAGATCAAGAAGATTTATTTGAGGCTCTTCCTTATTCTTCTCGCAATCATCACTATGGAGTGCGGATGGAGTTTGACAATGACGGTTACCTCTTCTTTTCTGTAGGTGATCGTGGAGATCGCGATAACAATCCGCAGAACTTGGACAATCACTGTGGTAAGATACATAGGATCAACGCTGATGGCTCGATACCAAAAGACAATCCATTTGTAGATACACCTGGTGCGATGCCGTCGATATATGCCTATGGCAATCGCAACCCCCAAGGAGTCGCGCTCAATCCTATGGATGGTTCTATATGGTCTAACGAACATGGCCCTCGAGGCGGAGATGAGATCAATATCATACGCAAAGGCAAGAACTATGGATGGCCAGTCATCTCTTATGGCATCAACTACAACGGAACAACCTTCACTGAAAAGACACAGCAAGTTGGTATGGAGGAACCAGTGATGTATTGGCTACCATCTATCGGCGTATGTGGTATGACTTTCGTCAAATCTGATAAATACAAAGGTTGGGAAAACAATGTGCTCTCAGGATCTCTAAGATTCAAATATCTGGAGCGAGGCGTTATAAAAAATAACAAGATTGTCCACCAAGAAAAACTTTTAGAAAATATCGGAAGGCTAAGAGTTGTAGAAGTTGGTCCTGATGGATACATCTACGTAGGTGTAGAGAATCCTGGTATGATACTTAGATTGATGCCAGCTAATTAGAATGTTTTTTTAATTACAAAGTTGGTTCGTCCTTAAATCTTGGTAGTGTCAGTGCAATCAAAACTGACACACCCAACAAGATACTTGCACCGATCAATGCCATATCATAGTTGCCCGTACTGTCCCAGATATAACCAGCGACAATCGGACTGGTCGCAGCTCCAAGACTAAACATACTATACTGGAAGCCATAGATAGCTCCATAGTTTTTCAATCCAAAGTAGCGAGCTGTAAAGAAGCCGATCAGGTCAGCCTCTGCTCCAATCGCCATGCCTAAAGCTATAGCAGCAGGCAATGCATAAGCGATACCACCAAGCCCTAAAGCGAGACAACCCAATGCAACCAATGAAAAGATCACTGCCGTCACATAAGGTGCAAATATCCGATCTACGAGTAAGCCAGTTATAATCCGACCGATCATCACCGATAGCCCCATGATACCAGCCATCGCACCAGCCTTGGCTGGTGTAAATCCTGCATCTTGCAACAAGGGTATAAAGCTCGGTATCAATCCAAGTACTGCAAACGCAATTAGAAAAAACAAGAAGGACATGGTCCAAAAAGTCCTGGTCTTAGTTGCTTCCTTAAAAGTTGCACCTGACAGTACTTTCTTTGCATCTTGTACGCCACCATCTTCTACTGGTTGCTCTCTTATCAAAAACCAAACAATCGGAAACGCAACCATAACAAGACAGAATAATACAAAGAATCCAGCTCTCCAACCATGAGCCGCTACGTAAGGTGTGAGATATCTTGGTATCAAAAACGCAGCCACGCCTGTAGAAGTTAGACTCAAGCCTAATGCCAATCCGCGGTGCTTGCTAAACCAACCATTAATTGCTCTTGTAAATGCAATAGGCGAAGAAGCGACACCTACAAAAGTCGTCAAGACCATCAAACCATAGAACATCCATAAGCTTCCGCTCATCTGACTGGTGGCCCACAAGACGAGTCCATATAGAAACAAGGATATCGTAGCCACTGATCTCAAGCCGTACCTGTCTATCAACCGCCCAGCAAAAGGAGCCATCAATACAATCACTAAAGTAGAAAGAGACTGTCCCGTGCCAATCTCTGTCCGACTCCAACCAAATGCCTCTTGCCATGGCTTCACCCATATACCACCTGAATAATAAGTAAGAGACACGATGCTCACACCCATACCTATGAATGATCCCAGTAGAACCTTCCAGCCTCTGCTGAATTCTCCTTTTGTACTCATTGACTGACTCATGCTGTTGTGGATTTTTTCTTGAAGTACTCGTTAAGTCGAAAGAAGACTATCGCTAAAAGAATAATTATAAATATCCAATACACAGGTTCATTTGTTTTACCAAAGTATTGAATAAAGAATACAACTGATATCCAATAGCCTCCAATGGTATGCAAACGCTTCCATTGTAATTTTGACAAATGCTTGGAAAATGACTCAAAAGAAGTCAGCAGCATCACAACTACAAAAAAGTAGGCAATGCCTCCACCCAGTAGCG
Organism: uncultured Saprospiraceae bacterium; assembly: GCA_938022935.1. Classification (GTDB taxonomy): domain Bacteria; phylum Bacteroidota; class Bacteroidia; order Chitinophagales; family Saprospiraceae; genus JAJRXG01. The sequence continues at coordinate 30 of CALIHL010000142.1, read as the reverse complement.
ATACTAAATCAGCTTGACTAAAAATAGGAT
>CALIHL010000141.1 GCA_938022935.1 uncultured Saprospiraceae bacterium | reverse complement strand
TTTTCTTACGGACTAACAGATAACTTCTCACTTAGTGGCGGATTTGAAACGTTTACACTTTTTAATGGAGAAGCACCTTTATTCTTTATATCACCTAAGTTTACCTTTCCAAATAAAAAGAAAGATGTACACTTTGGTATTGGTGGCAATTTAGTATTGATCCCAGATGGTTCAAGTCGATTCATCGCGGGGTCTCTATTTGGCATTACTACCTTTGGCAACAAGAACAACAACTTCACCTTAGGCGCAGGGTATGCATTTTCAGAAGATGGGTTTTCACAAGCACCTGCTGTTCAGATAGGAGGACAGTTTAGACTTGGCAAAAGCTTTATGATTGTGACTGATCATATTATAGTTTTTGACAACTCTGATGCTTTTGTTGGAGGCACTTGGACCGCAAGGTATATTAGCTCTAAAGTTAGTATAGACATAGGGCTTGTTGCAGAATACAGCTCAGGTGTCTTACCAATACTTGGAGTAGGCATCAAGTTCTAAAAGAGTAAATCACGAAACAAAAAAAGCCAGGCATATTTTCATATGTCTGGCTTTTAATTTATCCATTAAAGCGATCAGTCTATAATGACGACTGATGCTCTTTGTACATCTTCACTTGAGCTAACCTCTAAAATCACCATACCTTGGTGATTGCCAAGTTCTTCTTTTCTAATCTCTATTCTATTTTCTCCAGGCAGTAGTATAATTGATTGAGTCATCAACTGTCTACCACTCATGTCATAAAGATTAAGATCACCATTAAGTGTTTCTGAAGAAGCACTTGTATAAGTGACTATTGTAAAGTCCTTTACAGGGTTTGGTGCAATAGACAGGTCTGACCCTGCTAACTGGCGCTCAAATACTAAGTCTAACTTGCTTGTCTCCAGCTCATCATTGATTAACTCTGATGGACGATATTGATTATCTATCGATATGCTTTCTGATAACACACCACTATTAATTGCTTCAAACTCTAAAGTCACAAGCTCGTCTCTTGTTTCCATGAGTGCAGCATCATCACCAACCCACTGGATGATAACTTTACCATCTTCTACAAATCGTGTTATGATCATCTCATCCTTAGAGCCTACAAGGTTTGTATGAAGGTCTGCAAAAGACAAATTATCATTATCAAAGTTTATCTCAAGAGACAGACCTGATAACAATATTGATTTTTCTATTTGTAATGGTAGAGAAACCATGTCTCCTTTTTTATAATTTACGTCAGTGCTATAAACATTAAGTTGGCTAAGAGATCTTCCTCCACTGATTAGGTTGTCTATCTCTAAGTCACCGACTCTAACACCGATAAAGTCTTGCGTCATGTCATCCGAAAGATCTGCGATAGATGCAGAAGATGGATATTCGAAGACTGTTCCTCCTATTGTATAATCTGGAACTACAGGGAAGTTATGATCTGCCTTAACAAATCTCCATAATGGTAAATCTAAAGTGTTTAGCCCTAAAACCATATGCTTCAGTATCTGCTCATCTCTTATACTAAGTCTACCATTGCCATCTATATCTGCTGCCACATATTGATAAGGACTCGTAAATGACTTTTGGTAAATAAAGTGTCTTCTAAACAGAAGCACATCCATCACTGTGACATTTTCCATCACCGCATCAGCCGCACTTGGCGCTAAAACATAATCACCTCCTATAGGAGCTTCTAATCTATAAGAACCTTCGGCGTCTGACAATACAGACATCTCCATATCTCCACTTAGATCCAACGATATGTTCTTTAGTCCAACATCAGATACACTAACTACTCGGCCACCAATATTCATATCTGTGGTTGCAGTATTAGAATCTGCAGTTCTACATAACTGGCCCGTGCTTGCTACAAAACCAATATCTTCTGCACTACTATCGAAGAACTCTGCAGTACGACACTCACTTGAGATGCTTATAGTTGCTTTGTCTAGAGTATCTGTTAGTATCTCAGCACACACTTCGACGATAGGTGTTATAGCACCCAAGGTTAAAGATTGATTAGCATCTGCTGACCAAACTACAAAACCTCCAAGACTTGTTTGACTTCCAGTCATTACTCCGCCGCCGATAGGACATCCACTTCCAGTAAATGCTCCACCTGATAAACCGACGTTAGAAACGCTCACAATATTTGCAAGATCATTGTCTATGCTAATTGAAAAAGAGGCCGATGATACATCCGTAAACTCCGTAGCAACAATATCAAAACAAACAGTCTCTCCTAACTTTCCTGATGCACTTTCCACTATAAGTTGTACTGGTTGCGCTCCTACTTCCGTACCTACACAAACACAATCATTTGTGATTCTATCATTAACTGTACTTGAGCTTCCATCATCACACGCATCTCCAATGGAAAAACTCAATCTGGAATCATTTGGAAAACAATCTTCACTATCTATAACCCCATCGTTATCATCATCTGGATCACATACGTCTCCCATACTATCTCCATCATTATTAGCTTGATCAGCATTTGGATTTTGTGGGCAATTATCAGCTTCATCTGCGATACCATCACCATCAGTGTCTGTTCTAACTACTCCACGACATTCACAAGTCGAAGTGATCACATCATTGACAGTAGCAGCGTTGCCATCATCACAAGAATCACCTACTGAAACTGCAATAGAAGCATCTCTAAAATCACAATCATCGCCATCGGCAACTCCGTCATTATCATCATCAGAATCACACTTGTCTCCTATGCCATCACCATCAAAATCAGCCTGATCTTCGTTAGCAATGTTGGGACAGTTATCCAAATCATCTCTGACACCGTCATCATCTGCATCTGGGAATGCACCACAGTTCACACCCAATGTAAAAGTCGAAGTTACCAATCGTGCTATACCGTCAACTGCAACGTAGATCGTTTGTCCTCTTTCTAAACTCACGGTGACGCGATCATCACCTTTTTTATTACTAAACCCGATACATGTTTCTGGATTATTACAATCTTCAAACAAAAAGATACCTAAGTCTTTTTGCAAACCTGTCAATGTAAACTCGTACATCTCTGTTTGTGGCGCTGTAAACTCGTA
>CALIHL010000140.1 GCA_938022935.1 uncultured Saprospiraceae bacterium | reverse complement strand
TGTAAGGAGTGCTTTAAGTGTGCTATTCATGATAAAGCGGTATTTATGACTATTAGATTAACACATCGAAACTACGCCACCTTCAAGTGTGAACTCAATGTTTATAAGGGTTTTATGTCCTTCCCAGCTTAAAAGAACTTTCTTTGGCTGTCTTGAGGCCATTGTCTTTGATTATGATAGTCGTTTGGACTTTTTGTATTGGAGTGGAGTCATCGAAAGTTCATTTTTGAAGGCGTTGTAGAAAGCTGATTTGGATTTATATCCTGCGGCTTCCGCCAAATGTTCCACCTTCATGTCAACACTATCATCTTCAAGAAGTCTCTTTGCTTCTTTGATCCGATAGTTATTGGTGATATCGTAAAATGACAGTTTTAGTTCCGTATTGAGCACTTCAGAGATATGATTCTCGGGCATCTTGGTTTGCTCTGAGAGCAAGCGCAAACTATGATCTTTACGTAAGTGAAGCTTTTCTTCTTCAAATGCAGCTATGATCTTTTCCAGCTTGGCAGCTCTTAAGCTCTTACTGAGCGATGACTTCTGATACTTGTCTTCGCTCTTAAAGATGTTCTTGTTAAATAGTAAATAGGTCACGATGATGTACATACTCAGCGTCGTATACACTTTAGTCATGTAAAGGGGAAGCACAGGATGATAAAGACGAATGTCTTCGATCACACCTCCTTCGGCAAGCAGCATGATAACTCCACTGATCACAAGTGAACAGTTGAGGATCAAGAGCCATCTATACGAAGTATTCGCCTTCTTGCTGATCTTATTAGGCTGAGCAATCTTTAAGCCTATCAACCCATAGACGATAAGAGATAAGGCCATGAGCTCGATATAAAATAGGCCTTGTATCTGTAACGGGTCTGCATGAAAAGGTTGCCACGGTGCTGGTTCGCTAAAGTTGGACACGGAGTTTAGGAGGTAGTAGTATAGCTTACGCGATACTGGCTGAGCATAAAAGAAACCTGTATAAAGAGCGTATAGAATACCTGGTACAAAGTGTAGCCACTTTCTACGATTGCCATTAGGTAGATCAATAATTTCTCGAGTATACAAGAGTAGGATAGGCCCAAAAAAGAATACCAAAGGAGGCGACATACTGATCAAGTGAGGCACTTTGATCAAGTACCCAGAAAACCACAAAAATGATTCTATAGCATGAACAACAACAAGCCCAAAGAAAATGGTAATGAGTCGATAACCTTTCGGCTTTCTGATAAAAAATAGAGTGAGAATGATAACACCTTGGATAATCCCAAATAGAATAACCGAAGATAGAAAGTTAATATGCGGAGTTATGTAATTGCTATCGATCAATAAACAATTATATCAATACTTTTTTGAAAAGACATAGCAATCGAGCATATAGCTCTGTGCGCTACTTACTTTCAAATGCCCCTTGAAATCCCTCTTGAGACAACTGGTTCTTCACCCGCGCGACATCAGAATTTGACCATTGACCCATGACTTTGTACCTGATCGTGTTTCTACCAGGTATCTGTTCTGTTACAATTTGCCCGATATAGTTCAGTCTATCATAATTGTTGACCTCAGAGGTTGCTATAAACTGTACATATCGATATGGATAGTTAGCAGTCTGAACAACCGGAGCTGTATAAGTCTGTGTTGGTGGACTATATGTTGTTGGTTGGCTTTGCAACGATGTAGGTGCAGGAACAGGCTGCGCTGCTAAAGCTTGCTCTTGTTGTATCAAATCAAGCTCTCTTGCATCCAATTGAGCTTGAAATACAACTAAGAGCGAATCTTTGCGATCCAACTCTTCGCTCCTTCTTGCTAACCGCTCCCATTCTGCATCGACACTTTTATAAAGCTCTTGAAGAGTTTCTTTGCTGACTCCTGAGGTTTGGGTATTTGCGCTTGTCGAGTTTTCTTTAATATCAGACTTGACACTTGCACTTGATACTTGATCTTGAACTTCTGTTTCAGGCTTGACACTTGAACTTGAAACTTGATCTTGAACTTCCGTTGCAGACTTGGCACTTGCACTTGATACTTGATCTTGAACTTCTGTTTCAGACTTGACACTTGCACTTGAAACTTGATCTTGAACTTCCGAAATGACACTTGCACTTGATACTTGATCTTGAACTTCTGTTTCAGGCTTAACACTTGCACTTGAAACTTGATCTTGAACTTCTGTTTCAGACTTGGCACTTGATCTTGACACTTGATCTTGAACTTCCGAAGTGACACTTGAGCTTGATACTTGACCTTGAGCTTCCGTTGCAGACTTGACACTTGAACTTGAAGCTTGGGTTTGATCTTCACTTGCAGGGGCCCTCATAAACTCCACTGTCTCAACCGCATTGTCCATAGGAAAGTTAATATCCCTACCTGTATCACAAGTATTGTTGATTCTGATGGTGAGCACTGAGGCGGATTTGACGGAAGTCAAAAAAGTAGAAAGATCCTCGATCTCTGTAATCGCTATAGTCTCGATGCCATCCGACCTTGAAGCCACACCAAATGACCGTGGTTCTCGATCTACATCTGTAAAGTACTGTATCGTGTTCTCGCTGCACTCCAAGTCTGTCACTTCATAGAGATAGATATTGTACTTCTGATCTAAGTCATAATAATTGATGTAGATACTCGATGCCCTAAGGCTCTCAGTAGCTCCTGCTTTGAGACTGGCATATCTATAAGATCCTCTCGTTTCTGTACCACTTGAGCTGTATGCCCATTGTTGAGCGCTACATATATGGACTGTCCCTATCAGGATGATTATCGAGAGAATAGTTTGCTTGATGGTCATTGATATTATGTTGTGTCCTTCAACTGTGAGACGTGTCATATAGAAAGACAAGCTAAGGTTATTTATTGTTTAATGAGGAACGAACATATAGAATGTAACATCTTATCCTCTTTACATATCTTGGCATTTGTGATCTTCAAACCATTATATCTCTTTGTCCTTCTTGGGATAACCTTTAGTTGTCCTTTGACCACCTATAGTCAGTCCGGATGGGATTGGCGTGATCCCAACGATCTTGGTGCCATCGACTTTGGAGACAACAAGGTGATTGGTTACAACCTCTTGGGTTTGGGAGCAGCGCTCTTGTTTGATAAGGGTGGCCAGAAGGATACTAGTGTTTTCCATGAGTTGTCTCTTGGCGGTCTGAAGGAATACAAACGCGATCCCCTGAGTGATCTATGGACTTTGGATTATAGAGTTGGTAGATCGCTTCGACCATACCTTACTTGGGGAGTTGGCACGAGAGCTTATATAATTGGAGGAGAAGGTGTACGCACTTCTGGATTAGGCGGATATCTGTGGTTTCGATGGCACTTGATCAATAAGGATAAGTTTCGCTTGTCCTATGACAATGGAGTTGGACCAAACTATTTTCTAAAAGCTTTTCCACAAGGAGGCACAAGATTTAATTTTACAACTCACTATGGATTGTGTTTTTCAATTAGAAAAAATGACAGATGGTGGGCCATAACTTTTTCTAATTACCATATATCCAATGCTGATATAAAAGGCAGAAATCGCAATCCTGCTTTGGATGCTGTGGGGGTAGTTGTTTCATGTCAGTGGTAAGCAGCTTGTTTGTCATGGTTTTTGACAATGTGGCTTTAGACCATGATGTTTTTCAATGACTTAAATTGCTAGGCAATGGAGACTAGTCTTGTGAATCAGGCAGCAACAAGCCGAACTCTTTCCTCTTCACAACTGGCCTCAAGATATGGTTTCATCATCGTCAATAGATGCTCCAAGTAAGAACCAAAATGTCTCGACGTAATCTGTCTTTGGGAGATGACTGTCTTCAATCCAGAGGATATGTCCTGGTGCTGCTCAAAGTATCTTTTATATGCTGCTGATTGATAAAAAGATTTTGACTTAACGGGGCACAAATACTCGGGATGATTAACTTCGATTGTGGACTCGCCAAATGGTTCTATCTTGATACTGATCGAAGGCTTTGTCTCTGATTGGCTGGGTAGTAACGCATACTCAAATACCAGCGTGCTATCATCATCTTTGGTATCGTAGGAGATATTCCATTTGCCCAGAGCGAAATCATTAAGGGTTTTATTAGCCTCGCTGATGATATCAAAGAGATCACAAAATAGTCTTTTATAGTGCTTGCCCCAAGCATCTTGCGTGGATTTGGAGATGTTCTGATTCTTTATCTGTCTAAGGAAGTCTATTGACTCTGTGGATATTCTTTTCATTTTTGTTTAACTTATCTATAGTACATTTTAAACAAAACGATATTGGAGCCATATTGTTTATCTGACTTCCGTCAAATATCTAATCTGCCGCATGATCCAACTATTAATGTCTCCGAGCCGTCAACGGGATTAAGCAATCAAAGGATAGTACTTCTCTTCTATGATCTGTTGATGGTGAATGATATGCCCACAAGTCATAAACCCAAGCGCCAATACAGACACTTTTTTGCCAGAAGCAGTGCCATGTCGTTGTAATTTCTCATCGTCTAAAGATTCATATAGACAGATAGAGCTGTGTCTTACAGCTGCATATTCGTCAAGGACACTCTCCAATGATCGATGGTCCACTTTTGCTTCTGCCGCATATCCATCTTGCTCAAAACCTGCAAGTGCTGACTGGTCACCTCTCGCAAACCTCAATGCTCTATATGCGAAGATGCGCTCAGTATCGATGACATGCACAAGGGCTTGCTTTATGGACCATTTGCCTGGAGCATAGACCTGATCTCCTATCTCTTCATACTTATCCTTCTGAGCGGTGAGATACTCGATGCCATAGGTCTCCAGTGCATCTAACAATGGTAGATCATCAGGCACCTTGTTCGTATAGGTTGTAAAATATGTTGGAACGATATCAATATCCTTTGTAGTCATCTGCCGTGTTTTAAAGCTTCAATGTAAACATAACATATATATGACGTGGAGGTTGTATCCTATAACCAGGGCCTTCGACGATACCATCAAAATCAAGATCCACAGGTGCACCATCCGTAAAGTAGCGCTGGTTGGTCAAGTTGTTCAGCATGATATTCATATGAGCATTGGAAGTGATCGCAACATTGACTTGTGCATTGACCACAGTGTGTGCTGGCAAGTTGAAAGAAGGTATGTTAGCTAACTCCATAAATGCTGAACTTACATGCCGCCCAGAAACTACAAACTCTAAAGTGTTAGACATCTTATATTCTAATTGTGGGCGAAGCACAAGCTTGGGAGCGAAGATGTGCTCGACATCAGTGAATGTCTCAGTCCCATTATTAAACTCTGAAACATGGGTACTCATATATGCTCCATTAAGTGACAATCCAAGTGCATCCGAAGATTTATATCCCAATTGCAATTCTAATCCACTTCTTCTGCTGTCCGCTACGTTCTGTCTTATCTCCATATACGATTGTGATTGCAGCGCGCCTACACTTGAGATCTCATCGTCAAACTTCATATGAAAAAGATTAGCGCCTACGGCCCATTTTTTATCATTGTACTTCCAGCCCAACTCGAGATCCGTAGCATATTCTTCTTTTGTTACACCATTGCGGATGTCTGATCTGGTCGGTTCACGCCCCGATCTTCCGATCGATAGATATGCTTGACTTTGGTCGTTGAGTTTATAATTAAGGCCCAACACAGGGTTAATGAAAAACCAACTTTCTTCCAGATCTAAACCTGTTCCTAATTTCTCATCTGGACTCAGATCGATACCGACTGATCTAAATTGTACATCTCCATAGAATGATAGATCGCCCATATCATAGTTGACCTTTCCGTAAGCACTAACCTCACTTTTAGAAGAGTTATCTCTGTCATAAGGATTAGAAACATTGGGTGCTACATATTCAAAGTTCGTCCTGTCAAACTGGTAAGCTTGAAGCCCAGCTTTGAAAGAGACATTCCAGATCTCATAAGTGAAGTTGGACAAGAAGCCATAATGATCATTGGCCAAGCCAAATACAAACTGTGTCTCATCATCTATTGCAAATGGAAAAACACCTCTTGCTCCACCATAATATAAAGTCGCATCCAGGCGAGCATCTTCAGTCAAGCTACGATTCCACTGAAGCTGCACAAGCTCTTGCTCAAAGTCATCTGTGTCGTTAGGGTGATTATAATTAGTTTTTGGATCAGCATCTATATCGCTCAATAAAACAGGAAGGTATGATTGATCATTTTGAGTCTTACCCATAAATCCCGTGAGCTTGATAACATCTCTATCGCCTGCCCAACCTACAGAGCCAAATATAGAATAACTATCAGATGCTGAGTGTGACTTGTATCCATCTACAGAAGTTCTGCTGACCCTTCCATAAGCGCCGATATTGTTTTTCATCCTACCCGTCTTGATCTCAGCTGAGGTGCGGAGTGTACCAAAGGATCCAGTCGTCAGTTGTAGCTCTGTACTTGCATCCCCCTTGAAGACATTAGTAGACTCAAAGTTGATAGCTCCTCCATAAGAAGCAACACCAACACTAGAGCTACCTACACCACGTTGTACTTGAATACTTTCTATGCTATTGCCAAAATCAGAGAAATTAGAAAAGAAAACACCCTGGTCCAGCATATCATTAAGTGGCACTCCGTTGAGCGTAACATTGATCCTTGATTGGCTCATACCTCTCATCCGAAACTGTGCATAGTTACCTATATCCGTTCCAGCATCGGAGTATGACACTATTGAAGGAGAAAGCTGTTGCAACAACACTGAAGGATCTTGACCAGCATATATTTTTTCAATCTTTCGTGCTGGGATATTTTGAAAAGTAATCGGATCACTCTTCGACGCCCTCGTCGCAGATATAAAGACCTCTTCGACATCTATCGAGTCACTCATAGGTATATCTTCTTGTCCCATCAAGTGAATGAAAGATAATACCAGTATCAAAAGGAGTAGGCTTGCTCTTCTCATAACTTTCTAATTTATAAATATGAGAAGAGGTGTCATGTAACATTATGCACGAGATGTGCTTGACACTCTGGAGATCCCTACGCCAGTATTAACTGGATCAGGTACAAGGGTATAATCTCAGCTCGATCGTATAGATGAGCACCCCTTCTCGTATTAGATGTAAGGTTAGGGAGTATTTGGCACAATGCCAACTATTCATTGATAAGTTTCATTGGATTAAGGTGTTCTAGCTAATCTGGTTCTATCTCAAAATACGGACAAGCTACGCAAGGGAGGTGGCTACTCAAATATTGTCTCCCTTTAGGGAAAGATCAGAGGGTGATACAAATTTTCATGCGAGAGAAAGTTTAAAAATATGAAGGTCCATTGAAATTGATATAGATCAATAGACCTCATCACCAACAACCTTAGCTTTGAAAATAACAGCAAATCCTAATCATGAACATACTCATCATCAACGGTCACCCTCGAGAAGGCAGCTTTAACAATGCTCTTGCAGATGCATATAATGCTGGAGCCAAAGAGTCTGGAGCCACAGTAGAACAGATCGATCTTTACAGATTAGAATTTGATCTAAACCTAAAGCATGGATATACCAAGAGAATGACACTCGAGCCAGATCTTGTTGATGCTCAAGAAAAACTAAAATGGGCAGATCACTTGGTCTGGGTATTTCCGGTGTGGTGGGGATCTACCCCTGCTTTACTCAAAGGATTTTTAGATCGCGTACTACTTCCAGGATTTGCCTTTAAAAAAGGGGAAGGATACAAGTGGGAGCAGTTCTTCAAGGGTAAGACGGCAAGAGTCATCTCTACATTGGATCAACCACCATTGTATTATAAGCTCGTCTTTCTATCTCCAAGCACGAGAGCGATGAAAGGCTTAACAATGAACTTTATAGGCGTTAAGAAAGTGAGAACCATAGCATTTGGAAGTATCCGTCTATCTACAGAGGCAAAGAGAAAAAAGTGGCTTGAAAAAGTTAGAAAATTAGGGATGAAGAATACTTAAACTGCCTGTTGATAAGTAGTTGACTCTATCGATTGAGGTTCGTAAAGATCTTATTGATAATTCTGATGAATTCGCTATAATCATCTGGAGTCAGGCCATCCCAACCATCTTTTCTGGCATTGACCACTTGAGGCATGGTCAGCTCGACAAGCTTCTTTCCTTCCTCCGTTATTGATATTTTAAACTTCCTTCGATCTGCTTCATGTGGATGACGTTCAGCCATGCCCTTCTTGCATAGTAGATCTATGATCCGTGAGATCGTAGGAGCATTCTTATATGTGCTATCTCCAAGCTCTACCTGTGAGAGCCCGTTGGTATTGTACAACTTGCTTAACAATAACCATTGTTCTGGAGTGATATCAGCCTTCAAGGACCTGAATCTATCATTAAGATCAGCCTTTATAGCCTTTGCTGTTCTGTCTATAAAATACCCAAAAACACCTACTTCTTCTTGCTCCATGCTCTGCGGCTAATTTATGTAAAATCCCTATGAAGGGTCAAAATTATCGAAGACAGTCTCAATAATCCTGATGAAGTGCTGATAATCTTCTTCAGAAAGTCCAGCCCATCCATTTTCTCTCATCTCTACTGCTATAGGTAAAGCTTTCTCTGCAACAGATCTCCCAGTATCCGTAAGGTATATCTTGTAGCGCCTACGATCGTTGTCAAATCTTTGCCGCTCTACATACTTCTTACGTTCTAGCACATCTATAATCCGTGAGACTGTTGGTGCATTCTTATAGCTCTTAGAACCCAGTTCATTCTGAGAGACGCCATTAGCCGTAAGCAGGTGATCAAGAATAACCCATTGCTCTGGAGTAAGATCTATATCTTGATCGTTAAATGCCTTAGTAAAGGCCAACTTGACCTGTCTAGTAGTCCTCTCTAAGTAATATCCGATTTGCTTTCCTGACATAAGTAGCGAGCGTAAAGATGCAAAATATAAAAAAAGGCGTCAGATTTGATCTGACACCTTTAGATTATCAAGGGAGGATTTTGTCTTTTATTTTGCTACAACGACTTGTGTGTTGTATACTTTGTTACTGTTTGAGTCGATCATCTCAAGCATGTAGCTTGCTGATCCTAATTGTGAAAGATCAACTCTGGTTGAGATGCTTCCTTCTGTTATTACTTTAGTTTGTACCGTTCTACCCGTTGCATCTCTTAAGATGATCATCGCATCTTTTTTAAGCTCTCTTTCCATTGTGATGTTGATGTAGTCTGCTGTTGGGTTAGGTCCAACCTTAACTTCTGCGATCATCGCTTCTGCTGCTATTGCATCTTCTGTTGAAAGATC
>CALIHL010000139.1 GCA_938022935.1 uncultured Saprospiraceae bacterium | reverse complement strand
ATGCAGACTACCTTCATGAGTAGACACAACTAAGTTGGCATCTTCAGGCAGAGTAACCTCCATGTCAAATGAGAAATCAGCATAAGGTTTATTCCAATTACCACTATTGAACATCCCATCATTCATACCACGATAATACATATGATCATTGCCGTAGTCGCCTTGTAGTTTGTAAAAAGGGGACTCGATATAGACTATCAACTCGTTGTCTATCACTGTAGTCTCAAGCTTGATCTCGCTGATGGCTTTTGCCAACTTCTTTCTACTCTTTGTTTTAATCATCCTAGCTGCTTTGATCTGAGCAGTTACAACTTTTGACCCCGTCACTTCTACATCTCCATACTTGTTGTAGATATGGATAGCGTCATATGAAGAAAGATCTAAGTCCAACTTTTGCTGATCATTATGTCTTTGTGCAGTCAGACTCAAAGTGATCATTAGAATGATAAGTGTAGTAATATATTTCATGGTTGTGTTCGTTTTATATTTTATAGTATCGTTTTCAAACTTTCTTGTAGGTGGATCTTCGCATCTTTTTCTAACATATCAGAATCTAAGAGTTCATTCCATTCGTCAGCAGATTCTTTTTCTTCCAGTATGATCATTATATCTGCAAGCTCTAATTGCACTATAGAAGATCGTTGATGCGGGATGGCTTCGATTAGATATGTTCTGGCTTCTGGCATATTAGAAAATAAAACCATCGTTTCAATCGCTGACAACCTAACATTGACATTAGGGTCATTGAGGATCACTCGATTGAGCGCTTTTATAATCCTCAAATCAGGGTTCTCTTGCTCTTTGACCTTATTGATACCTTTTATCCGATCATAAGGAGACGGCGTCTGCTCATATGAAGCGAATGATACTTCTCCCCTACTATCTACTTGCTCAACACTATCAACATTAGGTAAAGCATTGCCAAAGTCCAACCACTTACCAATCGCCAGACCCAATATAAAAGTTGCAGCAATGGCCATTCTTCGTGGAGTAAAAAGGTTAAAGATCAAACTCTTCCGCTCCGCTCCTTTAGGTCCATCAACATTAGGAGCTAAAGGCACAACGTTTCCTGGTGCTTCGGTGCTCTGTGCTTCATTAAGCATCTTATAAAAGCCAGCATCCATATCACCGCTAAAAGCTGGTACTTCTACAGATTCCAAATCCTTCCAAACATTGTAAGCCTCACTGATCTCAACTTTTTGGTCTGGATACGCTTGTTGCAGGCGTTCTACATGAATCTGCTTATTAGAAAGTGCGCTCCCCAATATCTCTGACAACTCATCCATGTGAGTGTCTACATTTGGATCGAAGTTTTCCATCTGATTCATTAATTACTTTTTACAATTTCTTTAATCTCCATTATCCCTCTCATCACTCGAGACTTAATGGCATTCTCAGTACAGTCTGACATATCTGCGATCGTCTTATAATCAAGTCCATGATATCGACTGAGGATGATCGCATCTTTTTTCTCTGGAGAGATCATATCGAGCGCTTTCCTAAGCTTCTCTTTTTGGTCATCCTGGGTCATCATATGTGCTGCTCTAGCACTATAAGAACCTTCAAGGAGATCATTATTGATCTCTGCGGCACGGTACATCGGATCATTCTTCTTGATACTGTCTAACCAAGTGTGTCGGGCTATCCGAAACAGCCAATAGTTAAACTGTCCATGTCCTTTGAACTGATCTTTGTACTTGATGACCTTCATGAAGACATTCTGTACCATGTCCTCACTCACACTTCTATCGTTAGAGCATCTGTAGAAGTAGGCATACAAGCTTTTCTTATGTCGCTCATACAATGCGCCCACTCGATGGATCTCTCCAGCTTGAACGAAGCGCATGATCTCTATGTCACTAAGGTTTTCCAAGTAGATCGTTCGTTTGATAGTAATAACTTACGATAATTCTGGAAGTTGCAGGCCACAGAAAAAAACATAGTAATCTATGAAAGATCACATGATATCAACAACAATTACGAAAAGATGATGCTGTCATAGTTCCTTAGGTCGGGCATGGAATTGTGGTTTAACAGAGTAACATCTATTGGACCGACTTCCATAGTTCTTCTTCTCTCCACTTCAGTTTCATTCCAAGTGCATTTTCATCAACGATGTCATATTTACCCATAAGATCTTTTAGATTTTTACTCATGTTGTTAGTTGGATGTATCGTATCAAGCAGATACTTCATGATACATAAATGAACATATATGTGTTTAAATTCATGCTCTTTGGGGACATCTGAAACCCATCTGTTCGGTGGCCTTGAAAGTAGCTTTACTGTTCCTGGTAGGTTCTTATTCCATAGTCGGCCATGATGTGCACAGATATTTCTGATCTGCGCTATAGATTGTAACCAGCTGGGTAGATAAGTATGGTTAACAGCTCCAAATTCTGCAGCAATCACATCCTTTTCTGGTAAATCATTTCTGAGACTGCCATATAACTTCGATAGACCACCAAAACTTGTCAACTCTAGAGATTTCCATGCAGGTGGAAACCTAAGATCCTTCTTATATTTTTTCCTGTGTTCTTTCATGAAGGTCTCTTTTGACCTACTCACTTCCTCTCTCAGCTTCTCTAAAGACTTGATTAACTCTGGGACGTCTCGAAATAAGCCTGTTTGTTGAAACCAATGAGGGCCATATCCAATAGACATGTGGTAGATAAGCTTTGTGCGCAAACTGATTTCGATCTTTTCTACGACCCCAAAGATCAATAGCCTTAGCTCTGCATCAAAGTTGTACAGCGTGGTTACTGTCTCAAAGCGAGCATCTGGCTTGAATTTGTGTCCTTCCTTATCTGCTTGCAGTGGCCACCAATATCCAGCCAGACGGTAGTAGCTGATATTCGATAAATACTTACTAGCTTTTTGTCGATTGCTGATGATTAAGCCTCTGGACTCGAGGAGATCCAACTGTTCATCTAACGTAAGTGCCTCCTTATCGTAGATCATATAGATAGTATAGGCATAAAAAATAAGACCCGCCCTGGTACGCTGTTCTACGGGAAGCGTGGCGAGTACTGTTGCAACAAAAATATGCTATATGCTTCACATATAACCTCTTTTGGTTAGTATAGACTAATTCTATCATTCAAACATCTCTCGTACAAGCCCACGCTTACACTCTTAAGACCTTCCTAAGCCCATTCACCAAGATCCCGTCCAAGAATAATCTATAAAGGAGTATACCTATTCAAGAGAGATGAATAGTATGCAATGAAGCTCAGTTTATGAAGTCTATCTTCTACCCGGGCCGCCCATCTTTTGCATGTTGGCCATCATGTTTTGCATGTTGTTTCCTTTGCTCATCATGTGCATCATCTTCTTCATCTGGTCAAACTGCTTGATAAACATGTTGATCTCATGGATATCACGACCACTTCCTTTTGCGATTCGCTTTTTTCGAGACATATTAAGAGTCTCAGGATGAGAACGCTCATGCGGCGTCATAGACTGAATGATAGATTCGACTTTCGCAAAAGCGTTATTATCGATATCAAGGTTCTTAGTCATCTTACCCATACCTGGGATCATATTCATAAGACTCTTGAGATCTCCCATCTTCTTGATCTGGTCGATCTGCTTTAAGAAGTCATTGAAGTCAAACTTGTTCTTCTTGATCTTCTTCTCTAGCTTTGCAGCTTCCACTTCATCAAACTGGTCTTGGGCGCGCTCAACAAAAGAGATGATATCTCCCATGCCCAATATCCGCTGAGCCATACGCTCTGGATAAAACATATCCAACTGCTCCATCTTCTCACCAGTACTGATGAACTTGATAGGCTTACCAACTGTGTATTTCACACTTAGTGCAGCTCCACCTCTTGTATCACCATCCAGCTTAGTTAGAACAACGCCATCATAATCTATACGATCGTTAAAGGCCTTTGCAGTATTGACTGCATCTTGACCCGTCATCGAGTCAACCACAAAGAGCGTCTCATTAGGATCTATGCCTTTTTTGATGGCTTCGATCTCATCCATCATCTCATCATCAACAGCAAGGCGACCAGCCGTATCTACGATCACGACATCATATTTCTCATCCATAGCATGGACCAGAGCATTCTGTGCGATCTGCACGGGGTTCTTGTTTTCGATTTCTTTATAGATGTCTACACCTACTTGTTCGGCAAGAACAGACAACTGGTCTATCGCCGCTGGTCTATATACATCACATGCTGTAACAAGGACTTTCTTCTTTTTTTTCTCTTTTAAGAACTTCGATAACTTTCCAGTAAATGTTGTTTTACCAGATCCTTGAAGCCCAGCGATCAACACAACAGTTGGTTTACCGCTAAGGTCTAATCCAACTGCCTCGCCTCCCATCAGTGAAGTCATCTCATCCATGACGATCTTGACCATCAGTTCGCCAGGCTTTACTGACTTGAGCACATTGGCTTGACCAAGCGCTTCTTCCTTTATTTTATCAGTAAACTCTTTCGCAATCTTATAGTTGACATCCGCTCCCACTAATGCCCGACGGATCTCCTTGATCGATTGAGCAATATTGATCTCGGTTAACTTCCCTTCTCCCTTAAGATTCTTAAATGCCGAGTCGAGTTTCTCGCTTAAGCTATCAAACATATTCTTGCGTTTAGCCTGCAAATATAGATATACCAGCTATTTAACGGTAGACTAATTCTTAGAGATCTTGTAACTGCCCTATTAAAAAGAATACTACTTTGCCACGCGATTTGTCGATAACAATCGTTATTGACGTTGCGAACACTAACAAAAGCACAGATTTATCCTATTCACCGCATGATTGACACTAAATCATTTAAAGCGCTTGGTACACAAAGGTCATTGACCTTGATGATTATGGTGTCTTTAGTGGCTGTACTCTCTACTTTTGTGCTAACAACCTATTATCTAGCTTATAACGAGACAAGGATCGGGTATCAACTTTATGACCCTATCCTATCTGCGATTATACCAGTCGACCTCAGTCAGATCATCTTTGTAAGCACATATAGCTGCATCGTCATTGGGTTGATCTACAGTATGTCTTCTCCTGAGCGCATTGTCAAGACTAACTTGGCCATACTTTGTCTATTGACTTATCGCTTGATATTCATGTATATGATTCCCTTAGAACCGCCAGTTGGTATTATACCCTTACAGGACGAGTTCTTATTGAACACGACTTACGGAAACCAAGTACTTCAGAAGGACCTGTTCTTTTCAGGTCATACGGCTTCCGTTGTGATTCTCTTCTATCTCGTAGAACACAAATTCGTTTCTATAGCACTTCTCTTGATGAGTTTTATCATTGGCTCTATGTTGATCATCCAACACGTCCACTATACGATAGATGTAATAGCGGCGTATGCATTTGCTTACATTTCTTACAAATCAGGATCAAGACTAACAGATATCTCCCTTAAGTACACACGCTACTTCTTTCTGTTTCCAGCCAAGGCGCTTTTCGCGAAATAGCGCTTTTACTCAGGGTTACCAGAGGCAACACTAACATTGAGCACATCTCTATCAAACAAGTATAATCCACCCTTATCATCACCAATAAGCTCCAGCTTATCATTGAGCACCCTTGCCAATGCTTCTTCTTCGATTTGTTCGGCTACATACCACTGTAGGAAGTTATGAGTAGCATAGTCTTTCTCTGTCAGAGCGATATCGACCAAGTTGTTGATGCTCTCGGACACCATAATCTCATGCTTCAAGAGCTCCTTAAAAGCGTGATGGATCGATGGGTAAGTGAGATTAGGCTGTTCAAAAGGCGGTATCACCGCAAATCCTCCTCGTTCATTGATAAAGTGAATCAGCTTAAGCATATGCATTCTTTCTTCATCACTATGGCGATAAAAGAAAGCCGTTACATTATCTATGCCTGGCTGTATCTCAGCCCAAGACGCCATAGCTAGATATACCTGCGATGATTGTCCTTCTATGAGCACTTGTGCGTTTAGTGCGTCTTGCATTTTCTTAGAGAGCATATTTCTTTGACTTTTGAGTAGATGACGATTATTACTAGATAAAGATAATCTTTAACAAAAGGTTCACAAATGAATGTGTAGTTATCCAATCATTCCATTGGCAACTTCTAAAATGACCTTATTAAGGGTATATCCCAGTAAAATCGCTCGTTTACCCATATAAGCTTCAACAGTAAAGAGCAGTTTTTTGATTAGATATTTTGTAGAAAAGGTTTTTATATAAAGTCCTCATTCTTCACCAACCACTTTATGATGATTAGAATGGCCAGATGCCTACCTGTGATTATGCTTTTCACAATTATTCAAAACTCTTGCACTCCAAAGTTATTGGATCAACAAGAATCGACGAAAAGCACAAATGAGCCAATAATCTACCTATCCTCATTCCCATCTTTAGAACACCAAGAGGATGATAGACTCAAGTATATAGTTTTCAAAGAAGACTCCTTTGAGATTGAAGAAGAAGGTGCAGATGATGTAAGAGAAGTTGCTGTCTTTTATGCCAACCATCCAGAGGCAAGAATCTCTATTTTATCAACCGGGGCAAAGTCATCTATCCAGAGAGCGGAGACAGTTATGACACTCATGCCTCACTTTGGCATAGCAAGTGAGTCTATATCCGTTATCATCGATCAAACCCAACCACTGATCAATGACAATGTGATTATAATCAAAGTGCACGATAAAAGCATTGGATCAAGGGATATAGCCCTTTCCAATTACTAAGTATTCATTTTATAAACAACTAAATATTTTACCATGAACAAGTACAAATTAATTAGTTTGATGAGCTTCCTTTTAGTTTCACTGATCAGCTTTGGACAGTCACCACAAGCAGAGCCAAAAGAAGAACGAGTCGTTGTCCTTATTGACGATCAAGCCATCGTCGCAACACTTGACTCAAAAGGAGCCGTAGACCAAAAGGTTTTGGATATACCAAGCTACTTTGATGAAGAGCATAACGACGCTTATTATGTCGCACTTTCTTACAAAAGCGATATCCTTAAAAAGGAAACTCTAATTAGAGAGACCATCACAAGTATTGACACATCACTTTTGCAACCAAAAGAGAGTCAACAATAGACACAATCAGCATAAAGAAGATCATGTAATTTCATGGTCTTCTTTTTACAAAAATTCAAATACTGCGTAAGACCCAATAACATGAAATGCCTGCGCCTGAGGAAGACTAGCATCAGGAAATACACCCATTCTTGGACTTAATGAACCATTGGGCATTCTCACATTGACCTGTTGATCTGTTGCAACCAATCTGATTGACGGATTATCCATTAATAGAGTAAGCATCGCATTAAACTTTGCCCTCAATGATCCTTCTGGCGTTCGGTCAATGGTATGAAGTTTTAAGTCGAGAAGGATATACTTGAAACCAACAGACTTATAATAAGAAGTTATACTTGCTTGGGTCTTCTGCTGATTAGCAATTCCAAAAAAATAGCTTAAGTTATTATCCTCAAACACCCTGATTTGATCATTCTTAATATCAAATTGTATTGAAGAGCCACATTGTAATATCAAGGCATCATCAGAGTTGAGTTTATTGATAGCAAGTGAAAGGTTGGAAGCTAAGTTATTGAGTGCTTGCTGTGCATTCATATTGCCAACAGTATAAGGCATTGGCCTCCAATCCACGATTTCCTTACCAGTGTCCTTAGTAGGCCCTTGAATCAAAAATTGAACACCGAGATTAGAGATGCGACTCGTGTAAGCTGTAAATACCCAGATGCCAATAATTGAAAAGGTTAAAACCTTTACCCCTTTAAGAGAGGCTGTAGACATCTTAGAAGCTGATCCTTGCTGGGCATAAAATATCAAAGCATATCCCAAAGGCAACAATAAAAATGCATACCAAATGATACCACCACTCAACATCCAACAAAGCATAATAAACACAGCTGAGATAACAAACATAACTTTAAACCGATCAGAAACTTCTTGACGCCTTAGCACCAACCATAAGACACCTATAAAGAAAATCACTATGATTGGATAAGTGATGTGATCTTCAGGACCTGTGATACTATTTAGTCCAGCTACAATGGGTCCTGTCAATATACCTGCGAAGGAGTAGATTTGCTCAAGCACTGATTGAAATATATCCGCATCTGTAGAAGTTGTAACTAGGTCTGTTGCAGGGTAGTATCGCGACCTATCGCTATTCGTCAAAAATGAAAACTGCAAACAGATAAACAAGTACAATGTGAAAAACATCATTAGACCATAGAACCATCTTTTGTTTTTATATGCAAGCAGTAACAAAGCCAATGGCAGAAGTGCAAATAGTGCAAATCCAATATCTACATATTTGCCTTGCTGATTAACATTAACGCTGATGTCATATGGTATCGTAAGATATCGAAAGAGAAGATCTTCATATCCAAAGTATCTCTGTATCTCCTCCCGCTGTGCACTTTCTTCAATCAACACATCAGACACATTCTCATCTTGCCCCATCAAAGCGACAGGGAGGCTTATCAAAAAAGCCAGGATGACTATGTGAAAGAATTGGATCTTATTAATATACATGATAGCTCCGCTAAATTAGTACATTGAAGTCATATTAAAGTATTTCACAATGGAAGTTGTTTTTGATGCCAGTGTCTACATCCAAAGAAGGAATAAATTGAAATCTTCTATAGGTTCTGGTCAGCTACTACTCATGGGTAATCAGGAGTCCAGTATCAACTTTAAAGACAACTGGTATCACTTTAGACAAGACAGCACTTTTCTTTACTATGCGGGTATCAACAAGCCCAACGTACATGTCATTATTGACATCGATAATGATACTACTGTCCTATATGGTGATGAGTTAACTATAGATGATATTGTTTGGACAGGCCCGTTACCTAGCAACCAGGACTTGGCAGATCAAGTGGGTATTACTCATTGCAAGCCACTCTCCGACTTGACTAAAGATATAAGGACCGAAGTGCTCTATCTGCCTCCCTATCGTCCAGAACACCATATTTTGCTATCTGGCTTAATAGGTATAGATACGACTAAGGCTGGTCAATCCTATAGTCTCCGATTTGTACATGCCGTTATCAATCAGCGCAACATAAAAGAAGAAAGAGAGATCATAGAGATGGGCAGAGCCGTCAACCATTCTTATGACATGCACAACGCAGTGATGAAAGCTGCAAGAAGTGGTATGTATGAGAGTGATCTCGTTGGGATTGCTTCAGCTGTGGCTCACCACCATCAAGTACCATTCTCATATCCTGCGATCTTGACAAAGCGCGGAGAGGTCCTTCATAATCATGATCATTCTGGATTCTTAAGTGATGGAGATATGGTTCTCTATGATGGCGGATGTGAGTCCAGATCAGGATATGCAGGGGACATCACACGGACCTTTCCTATCGGAGGAAAGTGGCAACCACTTCAGAAGGATCTTTATGACGTTGTTCATCAAGCATATCATAAGAGTGTAAAGGCTATGCGCCCTGATGCTTTTTTCAAGGATATCCACTTGCTCGCATGCAAGACATTGGCAGAAGGGTTAAAAGAAGTTGGATTTATGAAGGGTGATCCTGATGACGCTGTCGCAAATGGTGCCCACACAATGTTTTTTCAATGTGGCTTGGGCCATATGATTGGACTGGACGTACACGACATGGAGAACCTTGGAGAACAGAATGTAGGCTACTCACAAGAAATTGAAAAGTCAAATGAGTTTGGATTGAAGTCTCTCAGACTAGGTAGAAGATTACAATCAGGATATACTGTAACAGTCGAGCCTGGGATCTATATCATACCAGCTCTTATCGAACTACGTAAGAGCCAAGGCATGTACAAGGACTTTATCAATTATGATTTTCTTGAGCAGCATGCTTCTTTTGGTGGTATAAGAATAGAAGATAACTTTCTAATTACAGATACTGGTTCTTCATTATTGGGCGAAGAGAATATCGCACCAAGAACTTCTAAAGAAGTGGAGGACTTTATGAATCAGTTTTCCTGATTGCCTCAGGTTTTGAAAAATACAGAGAGCCAACAACACCTCCCACTAATGACATAAGTATAATCACCAGACTAATAGAATGAGGGATCTCAACATGATGGGACAACAACATCTTGACGCCTACAAATGTCAAGATGATAATCAAACTATACTCCAGATATGAAAAGCGATCGATCATATTGGACAAGAAGAAGTACATCGATCTTAAGCCCATGATGGCCAAGATATTAGAAGAAAAAACCAAGAATGGATCTGATGTGATCGCTATAATCGCAGGGACACTATCCAATGCAAATAGTACATCCGTAACCTCAATCACGACCAGTGCTACAAACAAAGGAGTCGCTGCTTTTATGTGTCTCAGTTTTATAAAAAACTTATCTCCATCCATTTTTTGAGTGATCGGAATGAACTTCCGTATTTGTCGAAAGACGAAAGAGTTACGAGGGTTAAATGGCTCCTCCTTGGCAGTCAGCATCTTATAAGCTGTGAAGATCAAGAAGACACCAAAGACATAAATCATCCAACTGATTCGATTGATCAAAACAACACCAAACAAAATCATGATGGCACGAAACACAATAGCACCCAGTATACCCCAAAACAAGACTCGATGTTGATACTTCATGGGGATCTTGAATGTCGAGAATATCACTGCGATAACAAAGATGTTATCGATGCTCAAAGACAACTCTATTAAGTATCCAGTTATATAGTTAATCGTGGCCTCTTTAGGTGTCAGCTGTGAAGGATTATCAACTAACTGATGAGTGTAGATATAATAAACCACTAAGCTAAATAGCAGAGCAATCGATACCCATAAAGCTGTCCAATAACTCGCCTCTTTAACACTGATGACATGTGCATCTCTGTTAAAGACTCCAAGATCAATAGCCAGAAAGATCAGAATCATAACTATGAATAATCCCCAGATCATAAACCGTCCAATACTGTAGTAAAAGAAATTATGAGCTTCATAATAAGCTTCAATGCTTTATAGTCAGTGTTTAGACACCAAAAAGCTGCAAATGTTCAATTATTTAATGTCTAATCCTAATAGTTCGGCCAAACGACAGATTATAGGTGACAAGGGTTCCAAGAATATGAATTAAGGTCCTTCTTAGTCGGACAGTTGGCACTTTAACTTCGATTATCAGCCAGATCTGGTTCCACTGAAGAGGGTTGGCTATATTTAAGGTGGTTAATTAACTTGAACGACATGATGATGGACTTTTGTGACTGGGCACCATGGGTGTTTTCTGCCCTAGCTGGTACTTTAGGATGGCTATTAAGAGGTTGGTACAACGATCGACAGTTCTCAGAACTAAGGGACATCATTAAAACGAAAGAAGAAGATCTTTATCACTTAAACGAGGCCCATAACCTCGTATTAGTTGATAAAGAGAAAAAACTTGCAGATAGTATCGATGATGTTGGGATGAAGGATCGTGTCATCTTAGAACTCAGAGAAAAGCTCAACCAGACTGAGACCTCTACAAAGTCACTCCTATCCACTGTAGTCAAGAGCAAGGAAAAGAAACCTGCCTCACCTTCTATTGTTGCTAAGATCTCAGAACAGGCAAAAAAGAACAAAAGTCAAAAAACAAAGTCTTCTAAGAGTGCCCAATCAGTTGCTCTTAAATCTAAGACAAAAGATACGGCATCAAAAGAAACGAAAATCACGACTAAACCAGCTCAACCCAAAACCAAACTTTCTAAGTCAGACAGATATCGACTTAAGTTAAAAAAGAGAAACAAGATCATCAAAGATCTAAGAGCGGAGAACGACAGGCTCAATACGGCTCAACAAACTAAGACAGAAGCATCAGAAGTCAAGCCGAAAGAATTTATCACTGAGATCTTAATCAAAAAGACGGTTGATTATAAAAAACTTAAGAAAGCGCTTAAGAAGGTTCCTTTCAAAAAGACCAAAAAGATTACCTCCAATAGGAAAAAAGAAGCTTAAGACGATATTCTTCTTATATCAACATCGATCAAGTTCGCGCAAAGCTCTGGCTGCTCAAAAGGGACAAGATGCCCTGCACCATCGGCCTGTAAGAAGTGACCGAGAGCCACCTTTGATTGAATCTTCTTCCATCCTTCATCATTGATCACATCCGAGTACTGCGCTCTGATGATTGTAATTGGACAAGGTGACTTACTCATCTTGCCCCATAGATAAGGAGCCGTACCATAAACACGGGCCTCCCATGCTCTTGGATAAGCAAGTGTAACCCCCTCAGCATGAGACTTTAGGCCATGATTTATAAAGTCTTCTAAAGCCTGATCATCAAATCTTTGAAACACTTTCTTTGATAAAAAATACTTCTTAGCAGTAGCTCGGTCAGCCCAAGTATCCCTTCTTCGCGAGGCTATCTTGATCATTGGAGCGAATTTCTTTTTTAAGCTCATAGGCATCCATTGTATACCTAAGGTGTATGAAAGCGGTAAGATGACTGGGTCAATCAAAATCAATCTTGAAAAAAGATCCGGACGCTTAATAGCTGCTAACCATGAAGCAACACCACCCATAGAGTGCCCGATGCCTATAATATCCTTTCTTCCTACTTCATCCATGTGAGCGATGATGTCATCTGCTAACACACTCCAAGCGGTCAGCTCGCTCTCATCAGATCCTTCCCAAAGAGGTCTTTGCTTAGGAGCGATGATTTTATAATTAGAAAGACTGCTGAACATCTGATCATAACAGCCGGGTGTATATGCATTAGCATGCAAAAACTGTATCACCCCATCTTCATCCTTACCATATTCTAATTCTTCCATCCTCATTGCTCGACATCTTTATAATTAGAAAATTCAAATCTTGGTTGACAAACACACAAAAAAGTTAAATCTTCAGATCCAGTATTCTCTATGCACTGAGGTTCGTCAGGCTGTATAACGATACAATCACCAACCACTAATCTTTTGGATTCTTGATCTATGGTTGCCAAGCCTTCTCCAGTAAGTATATAATAAACCTCAGTCGTATCACTAAGTGTATGAAGCCTTGTCCTGACTCCAGGTTCGACTCTCGCTTGTGCTATAGACACTGCCTCAGATTGACTATTGTTGAGTATCTCTATGATATGACACCCTTCATCAGTTAAGTATTCTTTCTTCTTATCTGTTTTATAAACCTTCATCACCAATGCTTATAAGACTATACCTTCCTTAGTCATACTACTCTTCAGAAGCGAGACATATCTTTGACGGTCTACTGTATGTATGAACTCTACAGTTGAAGAGTCATCACTCGGTATCGCATCAATAAAGCCTCTATATGGATCTGCATGTTCTCCACTTCTAACAGTCATAGTGAAGTATTCTTTACGATCGATCAAAGTCGGATCTAAAGCTACCGCCATCGCAAGCGGATCTGCAAGATTGACAGCTGTCTCCTCCTTATGTTCATGCATCCAGTTGATTCTTACATTTTGTATGTCCGCACAGAAGCGGGCTATCTCAGTATCTATATGTCTGAAAGCAGCAATCTCTTCAACAGTAAAGTCCGAACTCGCACAAGTTGTATCCCAACCGATCATTGTAAACTTGGCCTTTGCCCCAAGCACAATCTGAGCTGCTTCAGGATCCGCCCATATGTTGAATTCAGACATGGGAGTAACATTTCCCGGAAGGGTGACCAATCCACCCATGATATATATCCGCTTTGCTAATGATAAGATACCAGGCTCTCTCTGCTCTATCTGTGCGAGATTAGTCAAGGGCCCCAAACAGATCAATTCTAACTCACCCACATGAGCATGCAAAGTGGATATAAGTTGATCTCGTGCATCGCCTTCTTCAGGTACCCTACCTGTTAAGTCAAGCCCGATATCACCTAGACCATCTTTGCCATGTATAAAGTCTGCCGTATCCAGGATGCGCAATATCGGCTTAGCTGCACCTACATAAACGGGTGCTCCATGACCACATAACTCCTTGATATATAGGACATTCTGAACAACGCAGTCTAAAGGGACATTGCCACCTGATGTACTGATCCCAACTATGTCAATACCGGGGTGTTTCATCGCCATGATCAGAGCCACCGCATCATCAGTACCAGCATCCGTATCAATAAAAAACTTACGTCGAGATTTACTCATTTACTTTGTCTAATCGGTTAGGAAACAACTCGAAGGGAGATTTTGTTAGATTTAGCCAAGAAATCTCTCAATTCTGCGTTAGAAACAAAAATGATACAGTTATGGCAGAAAAAGTAATCCCAGTAGTAGATCTTTCACAATTCGCAGAAGGATCAAAAGAGCAAAGGACTGAGTTCGTCAGACAATTGGGAGAAGCCTTTCATGACATAGGATTCGTAGGTGTAAAAAATCACGGTATCCCAAAGCAACTGATAGACGACTTTTATAAGTACTCTAAAGAGTTTTTCGCTCTTTCTAAAGAGGCAAAAACCAAATACGAGATACCAGGCCTCGCAGGTCAAAGAGGCTATACTTCCTTTGGTAAAGAGCAGGCTAAAGGGGCCAAAGTAGCTGACCTTAAAGAGTTTTTTCAGATCGGTCAAGAAGTTTCAGAAGGGCATCCGTTAAAAGCAGAATATCCAGATAACGTCAATGTTGGTGAGGCACCTGAGTTCACACAACTTGGCAAGGACTTATACAAGGCATTTGAAAAAGCAGGTGGACAACTATTAAAAGCGATAGCTATACATCTCGATCTTGGTGAAGGTTATTTTGACGAACGCATAACAGATGGACTAAGCATCTTACGAGCGATACACTATCCACCGATCACTGAAGAGCCAAAGAGCGCAGTAAGGGCAGAACAACATGAGGACATCAACTTAATCACACTCTTGGTAGGAGCGTCTGCAGGTGGGCTGCAGTTACTCAATATGGAGGACAAGTGGCTACCCATCACACCAGAAGAAGACGAGATTGTAATCAATGTCGGTGATATGCTTCAGAGACTGACGAATAATTATCTCAAGTCGACAACACATAGAGTAGTCAATCCACCTAAAGAAGAATGGCATAAGCCAAGGTTATCTATACCTTTCTTTCTCCACCCTAAAGCAGATATGGATCTAACATGCTTGGATTCTTGTGTCACAGAAGAACAGCCTCTTCAGTTTGAACCGATAACTGCAGGAGGATACTTAGACGAAAGATTAAGAGAGATAGGGCTGAAGAAGTAGACTTCGGCCTTATCACATACCAATTCAGTAGATAAATAGTAGTCTTCGGTAGAATTGTCAGTACTGATTCAGAGGACATAGTAGATATTTATGTCCTGTTGCAACCTTGGATAATATCAATCGTTTTACTAAAAACAAACACTATGAAAAACTTCAATCAAGTCGTATTCATCATCTCGCTCCTAGTAGCACACTCAGGGCTTTTTGCTCAAGATTCTGAGACCAGAAACTTGGGTTCATTTGATGGCATATCAGTATCTCAAAGCATAGATGCCGAACTCATCAAAGGCAATAGTAACGAGGCTAAAATAACCGTAAAGAATGTGGACCTCGATGACGTAATCACTGAAGTCGAAAATGGCGTCCTTAAATTAAAGATGAAGAAGAAATGGAATAACAACTGGGGTGGAAAGAAAAAGAAAGTACAGATCGTACTGACTTACGCGGACTATCCTAGCTACATCAGCGCAAGCTCAAGTGCAGATGTCATCAGCAGAGATAAGATTATAACAGAAAGCCTCGAGGTCAATGCAAGCAGCAGTGCAGATATAATACTTGACGTAGATGTCAAAGAATTAGAAAGTAGCGTAAGCGCAAGTGCAGATATCGAGATATCTGGATCTGCAGACGAGGCTTATGTAAAAGTGAGCGCAAGTGCTGACTTCTTAGGAAAAAGACTTTCCACAAAAAGAGCGGAGCTATCAGCAAGCTCAAGTGGCGACATAGAGCTAAGAGTCAGTGATGAGTTAAGTGCAAAAGCAAGCTCAAGTGGAGACATCACATACTATGGTAACCCAGAAATGAAAAAATCCAAGAAGTCTTCAAGCGGAGAAATCTCAAGAGGATAACCAAATACCAACAAAATAATATTAGGGCATCATTTGAATCAAATGATGCCTTTTTTAATTGCTAATTAAACAGTTTTATCTGCCCAACAATTAAAATCAAAAACTAACTACTCCTGCTTCTTCTATATTTTCGTCCTTCTCTTTCCAAGAGAAGAAGAAGAGGATGAGTTTTTCTTGTCGTTTCCAAAACACCATGTCAAAGCATATGACTTTTTGCACTTTTCTGATTTCTAAGCCTTCCAGATCTTAGTGTCCTTCCATTTTTAAGTGAAGGAATGAGGATGGGTTAAAAAAAGTTAAACCAAAGTGTTACTTTAACCCTATGAATGGAAACTCCTTTTTCTATTCAGTAGGATTGTTTGTTCTTGTTATCACTGTATCAATCTTACTGAAGCGTGTTCTGCGTATACCTTATGATAGAAGGACGCTTGTCGCAAATGTTTTTTCTATTGTCATATCGATGATCACGTGTGTGGTTCTTGATATTGATCCACTTGCAGAGTTCGGCGAAAAACAGACGGGAACTGGTTTCCTATATAAACTGATGGCTCTCTTGGCCATTGTGTTCTTTTTCAATGCGCTTATTCAATTTCTTTTTTGGTTTGCCTTTGCATTAATCAGACACAAGAAC
>CALIHL010000138.1 GCA_938022935.1 uncultured Saprospiraceae bacterium | reverse complement strand
AGTATCTGGTGTACCGATCGGTTGCTCCTTTAGGTTAGTAAGAGGCACTACTGCTGGTGGCAGAAATGTATCGTCGTATACCACTTCTCCAGATGTGATGAATCTCTGAGCGCCTTCTTTCTGATTACCTTCCTTCTGATTAACTTTTTCTTTATTATCCTCTTTCTTATTCTTAGTAACTGCTGCCGTAGTATTAGGCTGACAGCCGAACAATAGGGTCAGCAGTACTGCCGTCAGACTGATATAGATAATTGATCGAAAGAGATAACACCTGTTCACCACATCATAAAGTAAACATCATTTGTGATACCATTTGTACAAAAACCCCTAAAACTCGGCATAGGAGATCAACATATGTAAGTGTACATTTATAATTGCATCACATCTCAAGTATTATGGACGATATTGAAAACAACAAGGAAAAGAAAGATGAAATCAAGATCATTGATATCATCGAAGACGATCTGGTGATCCGCAACAACCTCGTACGGTACTTCGATATCATCGACGATATACACATAGGTATCATAAGTAGTTCTGCAGAACATTACATCAACATGGCGAAGCAACGCCCTGATTATAACGCAGACGTTATGCTACTGGACATCGGTCTTCCCGGTATGTCAGGTCTAGAGGCCATCCCACAACTCCTCGAGCTTAACCCAGAGCTCGACATCATCATGCTGACCACATTTGAAGAAGAAAAGAGGATACTAAAAGCCATGTGTCTCGGCGCCGTGGCTTATCTCTCCAAAAGGACCAGTCTTGCTGATATACTACAAGCCATACGTGTAGTCCATAAAGGCGGATCTTATATGTCTCCTATGGTCGCCAGAGATATCTTCAACTACTTTCTAAAATCAGATCAAAACCCACTTGACGAATTGCTAACAAAGCGCCAGCGAGAAGTCCTACACGGTATGATCGATGGCAAGTCACATGTCTCCATAGGCGCAGAACTATTTATCTCACCTCAGACCGTTGGCTCTCATGTCAAGAACATATATCAAGCTTTGCACGTCAAAAACAAGGCTGAAGCGATAGCCAAATATCTTAGAGCTGTACATCACTGAATAAGTTCAAGCCCGCATGCCTGAAGGCAATAGAACTAAGTGCTCACCGATCTTTCAGCTAAATGATCACTTTGGCTATTCACATTCGCTAATTCTCAAATTTTCACATTAGCACATTACCCCATTAGCACATTAACTCATTAGCACATTAAACCATTACCCCATTCCACCCATCATAATTATCACGCATATTCATAGGCAAACTAATTTGCCAAATGCGCCATGTGCTATTTATCTCAGTTGTACATTAGCTGGTAATCGCTGCAGCGTCTATCCATCGAACAGTTTTTGTACTATTATCAAGTGAAGATATTATCTCACAAGTAAAGCAAAATATCATCAGGAACTGCATCATAATGATGCTGAAGCTGCTTATTCTGACCATAGTTCAAGCTCAGCCAGA
This sequence comes from uncultured Saprospiraceae bacterium, assembly GCA_938022935.1. Classification (GTDB taxonomy): domain Bacteria; phylum Bacteroidota; class Bacteroidia; order Chitinophagales; family Saprospiraceae; genus JAJRXG01. Next base: position 5,427 of record CALIHL010000138.1, on the reverse strand, counting down.
ACGCGACCCATCGTATAGTTTTAATCAACCTTATGCCAATAATGAGACTAAAATATTTAATGGAATACAATTAGATCATCTAAGTATATATCCTGATCAAAGTCAATCGATGAGCATCTCTGAACTCAGATCCATGGATACTCAACTGTCATGGCAAGATGCCAGAGACATCATCCCGGAAATGGAAATCATCTATTGGTTAAAGGTCAGATTGGTTGGAAGTGAAAGGTTTAGAGGTAGACATATATTTCATATGGCACAAGCGATGGGAAACGATCTGCATGCCTATGACTATATAGATGTCTTCACTTTTGATCAAGAAAATAATCAGACACATAAGCGTACCGGCAGAGCTGTTGACATCGATGACAAACCCGTTGACTTCTGGGCTAATCTCATCCCTGTAGATATCGGTATGCAGGACACACTCGATATGTACATCAGATTAGAAGGTATGAGCCAGAGTTATCGGCCAGAGTCATTTGCACTTTGGCATTTGGACTTTGAAGATCTCTTCAGCAGTCAAGTAAGCTTAGCAATTAAAGCTTCTCTTTTCTACGGCGTACTAGGGATACAGATCCTCTTTTTCTTGGTCCTCTTTTTAATAGAACGAGAAAGGATGTATATCTACTTCTCGATCTTTGGCTTAGGCTTGTTCATAAGCAGAGCTTTCTCAGAGTTTAATTACTCCAGCTTTGTACCCATGCCTTCACTTGCCAGTCAAAATGAATTGTTCTTTCACTCATCTGTTTACTTAGCAGTCCTGGGTGGCATACTATTCGTTTCTAAATATTTGGAGATCCCAAGTCACAGTAAATTTATCAGACGTGTAGTGCCTACATATCTATTCTTGACTTTAATTGCTTACTTGCGTTTTCTATTTAGATATTCATTTAATGAGGCTGGAACCTACCCTGCTCTTTTAACGCCTGCTTTTTATACACTGGCAGCACTTTTTCTTGGTGTCTATATGATCATCACTTCACCACTAAGAGATAAGAAGACGAAGCTTATATTGCTTCTTGCTATTATCCCGATTATCATAGGGTCAATCATGACCATATTATTTAACGAAAGTCTGCTACCTGACTTTATCAATGCCCTACATGTAGATGACATTATGAAGATAGCAGTCATCTTGCTCGTAGTCACTTTAGCTCTTACAGTTGGTTTTCGTTCTAAGACCCTAAAAGAAGAAAAAAACGAAGCCATCCAGCAAAATCTAAAATCTCAGCAGATCATTTTTGAAGAGAAGATCAAAGCTGAAAAACTAGAAGAGATGGACGAACTGAAAACTAAGTTGTATACCAATATAACGCATGAGTTTAGGACTCCGCTTACGGTCATCATGGGTATAAACGACGAGCTAACTGACACTGCCAAAAACCTTAGTTTACCGTCAGATAAGAAAGAGAAGATCCTACAAAATCAACAGCTGATACATCGCAATAGTAAAAATCTACTCACACTAGTCAACCAGCTTCTGGATCTATCCAAGTCAGAGAGCCAACTCTTAGAACTACAGTTGATCCAAGCAGATATCATCCCATATCTCAATTACTTAACAGAATCTTTCTTTAGTAGAGCTAAGGAGAAAGATATCAGGCTTGTCTTTTACTCTGAGCAATCATCATTGATGATGGATTATGACGAACAAAAGATACAACACATCGCCTATAACCTCTTATCCAATGCGCTCAAGTTTACTCCAATCAATGGTAAGGTCGTCTTACATGCTTCTAAGATTTTGATCAATGGCAAAGCCATGTTACAACTGATCGTTAAAGATGATGGCATCGGTATCCCACAAGAAAAGCTACCGTTTATATTTGATAGGTTTTACCAAGTAGACGACTCACAAACTCGTCAAGTAGATGGCAGCGGTATCGGTCTGTCACTGACCAAGGATATGGTCGAACTTATGAAGGGTGATATATCCGTGAAGAGTCAACTAGATGTAGGAACAACATTCACTGTCCTCCTGCCGATTACGAATCAGGCAGAACTAAGTACTTCGTCACCATCTGGCCTATCAATCCCAGTACCTGAAGAGCTAATTGTATTAGACCAGCATGATGAAGCAGATGAGATCAATCCGGAAGATGACAAACCCATCCTTCTCATAGCCGAAGACAACAGAGATGTCTTTAGTTACTTAAATCAGATACTAGGACAGACTTATCAGATCATCGAAGCCATTAATGGGCAAGAAGGCATTAGCAAAGCTATAGAGCACATACCTGACCTTATCATCAGTGATATCATGATGCCAATCAAAGATGGCTATGAACTGACAAGGACGCTTAAAGGGGATACCCGGACCAGCCATATCCCTATTATCTTGCTTACAGCCAAGGTTACGGACTCAGATAAAATGACAGGTCTTAAAACAGGTGCTGATGCTTACCTCAGCAAACCTTTCAACAAGGAGGAGCTACTCATCAGAATTAATCAATTGTTAGAAACCAGAAATACACTAAGACTCTACTACTCTGATCTATATGATACATCGACGCTAAGTAGTAAAAATCGCGTGGTAAAAAATGGTAAGCAGAGACCAAATACTCAAGTCCTAGAAGAGGAGTTTCTTCACAACGTACAAGAACTGATTAAGGACAATATTAAACGTGAAAATCTCAATGCTGAATATCTAGCACAAGAATCAAATATCAGCCAATCACAACTCTATCGAAAAGTAAAAGCCTTGACTGGGATGACCATAAATAGTTTTATAAATAAAATAAGACTACAGCAGAGCCTTGAACATCTAAAAGACACAGACAAAGATATTGCAGAGGTAGCATACGAAGTAGGCTTTAGCAGCCCAAGCTATTTTTCCCGCTCTTTTCACAAGCTATTCAATATATCACCATTGACTTTTAGAAAAAATCATATAAAAAAACAACTTTGATCAAGAAGATCAGTAGTCATTTCATTTGTCGTTTTCTGATCTCACTACACTTGGTGTTATTGTTATCGCTATCGACAGAAGCTCAAGCTACAGAGCTTCAAGCTCCGCAAATAAATCAAGGATTTTCTGAACAAAAGGAACTCTCTACTTCGGAAGCATATGATGATCAATTCTTTCCATTAGATTCCTTTTTAAGTCTGCAACTATATAAGAATCGTACTTCTTCAGTCAATAACTTTTATAAAAATTCTCTTTATAAGGAGCTCCACATATTGGAAGACAAGTCAGGATCAGTAAAGGTCACAGACTTACCACTCCTTAAAAATCAGTTTTCACAAAACAATACTAAAATTGACTTCCGCGGCAGTTCTGTTTATTGGATTCAGTTAGATATGATAGGTCAATCAGCTGCTGACCAAGATTATCTTTTTCACTTTAGTAGCAACGGATTAAATCAAAGCTGGGACCATATAGAGACTTGGCTAATACTTGAAAATGGAGATACTCTTTTTCAAAAAACAGGTCACTCCATAGCTAATCAAAGCAAACCTATACCTTCCGAATTAAACCTATTAGAATATTCTATTGGTCAAGGAGAAAAAGCAAGTCTATATATCCGATTAGAAGGCATCAGTAAGGAGCTCAGACACCAAGCACAGCATATATCAATTGATCTAATCCATCGAGACATGTACCCTGGCGCTTTTGAAGGCTATCCATTCAAAGGTCATTTTCCAGGCTCAAGTGAGCATATCTTTAGAGGTAATCCTATCACTAATCATGAATTTTTCATTGAGCCAGATGGTGAGGTGCCCATTGAGATGATTCATAAAGATTGGGCTAACTTACCTAAAACCGATCTCTTCAATACACTTCATAAGCCTAATAAAACATATTGGCTTAAGGCAAATATCCACGGAAGCCCATATCTCACAGGTAAGCAGATATTCCATATCGCCCCCAACATGGGTGATGATAGATACACCTTTGATTACGTAGATACGTACATCACTAAAGGAGATGGACAGTTTAGTCATCAGAGAACAGGTGATCACGTACCACAGAGCGAAAGGCCCTACAGTCATTGGGCAAATCTCATCGAAGTAGACATCCAAGAAACGGATACACTAGAAGTGTACATGCGCTTACAAGGTGCTGATGCTCGATTTTTGATGACAAATATCTTACTCTTTCACATTGATAAAGATTCTTTGTTTCCATCACAAGTCAATCTTGGTTTAGAGCATGGTGTATTTTATGGCATCCTGGCGATCCAGGTGCTATTTTTTATCATCTTGTTTTTTATAGAAAGAGATCGGATACATCTATTTTTTAGTTTAATGTTCTTCAGTGTTCTACTTGGCGAACTCGCATCTACAGAAAGCTACATGTATGGCTTTGTTGTATTTTCCAGTTTCAGGGACTATTCCATCCCTATTTATTACCTAGCCATGTTTCTTGGATCGGTTGGGATTTTAAAATTCACAGAGCATTATTTTAATTACGATCGTGATCATATATATTCTAAATGGTTCATCCCTGGCCTTCTGATCGTTTCAGCCATTGTAAATATCGGCGCTTCTCAGCAGGTAGAGATTGTATATGACGACTATAGCAGTTGGGAAAAACTGGATCTGGTTTCACAATATCTCATCCTCGCATCGTTGGCTTTTTCATTCTTTATAGCTTATATGGCTCCTATCCAAAAAAGCATATTGAAAAAGTTATATTTCATTGCATTTAGCCCGACGCTTATCACTTGTTTTGCATTATTCTTAGAGCAAGTCATCTTTATACAGCCAGAAAATTATGACTTCCTAATATATTTCAGGATCGCCATCATACTTACAGCTACCCTCCTCGCGCTAACCATTGGATTTCGTACCAATAAATTGAAAGAAGAAAAAACCACCGCAGAAAAGCTTGTAGAACTAGAAGAAAAAGAAAGGCTAAGATTGCAAGAATTAGATGATATCAAAACACGGATCTATACCAATATAACGCATGAATTCAGAACGCCCCTAACCGTTATTATGGGGATCAATGATGCCCTCACTAACACGACCAAAGACCTAAAGCTACCGGTAGACACAAAAGAGAAGTTCAATCAAAGCCAGCAACTCATCCAACGCAATAGCAAAAACCTACTCACTCTGGTCAATCAACTACTCGACTTGTCTAAGTCCGATAGTAATCAGTTAAGCCTCCAGCTCATACAAGGTGATATTATATCTTATCTCAACTACCTAACGGAGTCATTCTTCAGCCAAGCCAAGGAGAAGGACATCAGACTTGTCTTCTACTCTGAGCTATCCTCTTTGTTGATGGATTATGATGAGCAGAAGATGCAACACATAGCCTACAATCTATTGTCCAATGCTATAAAGTTTGGCGAGCCCAATGGCAAGATCGTCGTTCATGCTACTAAGACAACCAGCGCCGACCAACCGATGCTGCAAATTATACTCAAAGACACAGGCATAGGCATAGCAGAAGATCAGTTACCTTATATCTTT
>CALIHL010000137.1 GCA_938022935.1 uncultured Saprospiraceae bacterium | reverse complement strand
GACCAATTGACACTGAAGTACATAAGCGCCCAAAGGCCTATGTAGGGAAGAAATGTGGTGATGAGCTGAAGAATTGCTTTCTTAGTATTAGGCACTTGGTACTCTTGGATGATCAGCTTCCAGTTCTTCAACTTTTCTTTGATCTCCGCCTCTAACTCTGCAGTCTTGCGACGGCTTTCAGCTATTTTTAATTCTAAAGTCTGCTTCGTGCTCATGATCTCAAATATATGATCTAAGAATGATAACACGAAGCAGACAAAAAAGATTGTTGATGCAACTAGTTTTCGGGGCGACTTTTACTACACTCTTTTATTTCTTTACAACTTAGAACGCATTTTTAATCTGCTGATAGTCTAAGTAGTACACCACTCTAAGAGAGATGTTGTTGTCCTGTGGGAAGTCGTTCAATTGCTTGATGCCATTGAAGTAGTTAAGATCTCTATAGTTAATGTCCTCGCTATGGCTTGATCCAGAGATGTTGTTCTTCCAGTTGATGATGATGTCACTGCCTGAAGCAAATCTCCATCTAAAGTTTAGATCTATATTCATCAAGTTGAACGTGAAGTCGTTGAATGAATCATAGTCAGTACTTGATAAGCCACCTTCTTCTGTCAGCAAGTTATAGCCATCGTAGTTCACCTTTGACCAGTAATGTCTCAATCTGAAGTCAAGCCCCATTTTATCATTAAAGCTATAGTTGAACCTCAATGTGTTCTCAATGGTAGTCTGCTTGCGTAGTCCAAAGATGATGTCTCCATTATCCATATTAGCAACATATCTTGGCGTGTTGCGTCCTTTGTCAAACTCGTGTTCAAAACTCATATTGAACTGATCACTAAATCTATATCGCGGTCTAACTGCATAAGAATATGCATCTCTCCATTCTTGATCGGTTTTGCGATACATAATATAACCATTGACTCTAAACTTCTTTCTATTATCAGTACCCATCCAAAATCCTGTGTTCCCCCAGGCTGGTTCTTCATAGAAGCGTCCCCATTCTCTTGGCTCGTAGAAGTTGTATGTCTTGGGCGCAAAGTTCATCCACATGTTGATGTTTAAGAAGCTCTTTGTTTGCATCCAGAATCCACCATTGAAGTGCATCTCCGAATACTTATCTGGATTGACCAAACGACTATAATTATAATTGAACCAGAATTCTCCTCGGTTGAATCCTCCAAAGGGCTCCGTGATTTGATAATTGGCCCAAGCACTTAGCGACCGCTCATTATTATAACTTTGGAATCCCAGATCATTGGGATCAAAAGTCTCTCCGATTTGCTCTAAGCCTAGACCATATCTAAAGTTTCCTTTGATCTTGTTGACATTGAGTTGTATACGTGTCCCAAACTGATCATCCTCTTCAGTGAAATACTTCTGAGAGACCGCAACCCCTCCGCTGATGCCTACATTTTGATTGGCGACTTTGATGTCAAATAATCCAGATGTCACATTGGCATTATAGTATTCTGAACCCGCTCTTAGTACATTAGTATTGACCAATGATATGGACGAGTTGTTTTTTAAGTTTTGATCAAGCGTGAGTACATTATAATTGGTGAGTGGGGCAGTGGTTACCATTCTTTCTTCCCCAGTCTCGCTGTTCTTTACAACAGCATTAGTTTCTTTGGCTATAGCATTGAAAACACCGATGCCCAATCCTTTACTTGTTCTTCCTGATATCTTCGTTGCATTGATCAGTTGAGAAGTTGAAGGATTAGACACTAACTCTTCATTTTCTCCGAGCTGATTATAAACGCTGTATTGCCCGATTGGACTTCCACCAACTCTTCTGCTATAGAAGAGATTCCCTTTCGTGAAGAGCTCTGTTCCTTCAGTAAAGAACTGACGACGCTCATCATACCTCACTTCAAACGGTGAGAGATTTAAAATAAGATTGTCTGACTGTACTTGGCCAAAGTCAGGGATCAACGTCATGTCTAAAGTAAACGCGTCATTGATCCCATACTTCAAGTCCATTCCTCCGTTGTATGAGAAACCGGTGCTGTTGATGCCAATGGCATTGTCTTTATAATTTTGAACGTAAGTAGAAAGATACGGAGAGATAGAAAGTCTAAGTGGTGATTTGATATCTCTGATGCCCGTTATATTTCCCATCTGAGCAAGAAATACTGGAGCCTCTGGATCCAAAGCAACCCATGACGTGCGTTCGCCAGTAGATGCATTTCTACGTATGAAGTTCATCTTCCATTCTTGCACTTTGCTTTTACTGAATCTTATTGCTGAGTATGGTATTTTAAATTCTGCAGCCCAATAAGTATCAGTTAACTCTACAGCAGAAAACCAAACGGCATCCCAGTTATTATCTTCTCCATTATCACCAAGTTTTGCGTCAAATTGCACACCTGTCGCGCCCACGATAAATTCGAATGCTTCAGTACCGTTGCCATATGTATCTAAGAATACTCCAAAGAAGTCAGTGTTGCCAACATCGTCACGTTGTGTGAGCTCAGTCATGATGCTATCTCTACTTGGGACATACATCTTAGCAGCAACATAAAATGCATCGTCATCATAGATAATTTTTACTTCAGTTTTTTCACTTGCTTTAAGACCAGGGTTTGGCTGCCAAGTGATGAAGTCTGTTGCAATCTCAGCGTTTGCCCAAGCCTCGTCAGACAGTGAGCCATCGATCTTTATCTCTGTAGAGATACGGTTAGCAGAAAGTGATAATTGAGCGTTGGTTGAAGCAGTGAAAAGGAAGCCGATTAATATGGTTAAAAGGAATCTCATAGTAGTTAATTAATACAATTATTAAAGGTTGATGATTTATAGGTGATCAGTAAACATGATTCAAAATTATGCTTTGTAAGCACCTGAAAATCATCTATTTAGACCAACTGGTTGAAATTGAGGATGAATCGGATACGGCTATTTTGCTCGTAAAAGACATAGCAATTCCAGCCCACTTTTGGGTGTATTCATGCTCAGAAAATGTTGTAGTAAATAGTTGTTGTAGTAAAGACTGACTATGAATCCAAAGGTTGCAGTTCCCTTAAATTTTTCTCAAATAAATGTTATCATAAGTGGCTTCAAGAGCGATGCTGCCTTGGTCTTTTGTGTTTAAGACAGCTTTGATGTGATCACCAAATTGGCAATCTTGTCTCTTGGTGTAATTGGGGTTGACTTTAAAGTCAATATCAGTGTAGATCTCTCCATATGAACTTGATAAATCGAGATCAGTAGAGATCGAAGCTGGGATCGTCATGTCAACATGCCCATATGTTGAAAGAACGGATAGATTGTGGTCACCTTTACTTCCGTCAAATGCCACTTCTATATCTCCGTATGTTGTTTCTAATTTTACAATTTTGTTCTTTGGTAAGACTACAGTGATATGACCATCAAAATCGTAACCTGTATTCATCATGTCCCATTTGTCAAGTGATGACTTACGTTTGTTAAACTCATCTTTTGACATCGTGACTTTCTTCTCGCCTTGGTATATAAGTGTTATTTGCTCTTCGATTTCATCAAAGTCAAGATCGCCTTCTAATTTCAAGACACCCTTTCTCTTTTTGTCAGAAAGTTCAATTGCATCTGTTACACTTTTTCCATTTACTGTCAGATTGTAAGTGACTTCTACTTGATTGACATCCGCAAATGTTACGTTGAGATCTCCCCACATAAATTCCAGTTGAACTTTCTCAACATCATTAGTTGCATAGCTTTTTGTGTAAATATCTTGTGCTTGTATGGTAGTGCAGAAGAGCAAAAGTAGCGCTGTATAGATTGAATATTTCATTGTAATTATTTTTTAGTTGGTTGTGATCTATTTCTTTCTGAGGTAGATGTTATCGTAACTCGCTTTTACTTTAAAGTCTACACCACCGCCATTGATGGTTCCTTTGATCGTCTTAGAAGAAACTCTTCTCATGCCTTCTGATTTTTCAACATCGATATCAACGTTACTATAGATTTCTCCGTAGGGAGTACGCATGCTGATGTCAGCACTGGCATTAGAAGGAAGTGTGATGTCGACCAGGTCATAGATGGATTCTATCGTTATAGATCCTGATTGAGATACAGAAGAGAACTCCGCCTCAACGCTGCCATAGACTGATTTGACAGCCATGGGGCCAGTGATGTCTCTTAACTCTACATCTCCATATGTTGTGGATATAATCACTTCTTTCGATAGACCAATGACTTTTATGTCTCCACCTGAGTTGTTGGTATGTTCATACTCCAAGCTCATGCCGGAAGGCACTTTTATTTTAAACTCAGAGTCGCAAGTTGACGATACTTGAGAGACAACCACATTGCCATTTTCTTCTTGGACCGCTAGACCAAGTCCTGTGTTGTCATTGAGGCCAAGTGAGTTGACTAATTTTAATCCGGCTGCTCTTTCGTCTACCTCTTCATCGTAGCTGTCAGTGGCGAATATGATTTCGCTACCGTTGTAAGACTCTACAGTTACATCATTAAGTCCTGCAAGAACTAAGGTGCCGGATGACTTTGATATTTTGTGTTCTTTAGACTGGGCCTGCAAACTGATCAAAGCAAGGCTAACTATAAGGGTAAGTAAAGTATTTTTCATTTTGATAAGTTTAATAATTTGAAATTTGACGCTAAAGAATCTTTGCATTTTTATCTAATCTGAAGATTCCTTTGTGTGCTTCGTCCTTTATGTATTGAGGTGACTCTACATCATTGATCAAGTTGTCCAGATGTGGGCCCACATTGGCGTCTTTGATTGATGACAGTGTTTCTATTAGTAATATTTTGACATGAGCGTCTTCTTCATTTTGTAGTGCCATCAACAATGACTCTTGTACAAAAGGAACATCGGCCCATTTTTTTAATGCTTCTGTTGCAGCAAGACGTACGTGGGCACTTTCATCTTCACGCATTGTCTTTTCTAAGATGCGGATGAAGTCTTCATCTTGTGTGTCTACATCTTCTGAGTATCTCACTGCTTTGATTCTTGAGCTTACAGATGAATTGTTGAGGTTGGATTCTAAAAGCTGACGCATGGCATAAACCTCTTCTCCTACCTCATCGATCTGATTGCTTTGATTGATATTGCTGTATCCTAATATCCCAATTATGAGGATCGCTGCAGCTACTGCGATCTTAGTTATGAAAGATCGTGACTGGAGATGTACTACTTTCGTTTCTTTTGGCTCGTTTTCTTCTATCCTTTGTTCAACTTTTCTGTTTTTCAATGACTCACTGAATGACGCTGCCCATTCTTGATCTGGAGTAATGAGTGGCTCTTCTTGGATGCCAGACATCAGATCGTTGTACTCTTCATAAAGTGATTTTGCCATATCATCTGATTCTATAAGTCGACGTACTTCTTGACGCTCTTCAGTTGATAGCTCGTTGTTGATGTAGTCTATTATTCTTTCTTCAATATCCATGGTTAGGCGTATTTATGTATGCTGTCCTTAAGGACTTCATAGTTCTGTGAACCCTTACTTTTATCGCAGATAGAGAGCATCCCATGATGTCCGCCACTTCTGCATATTTTAAACCTTGAAACTGTGTCATCTGAATCAATTGTTGTTGCTCTTGATTCAACTGTCCCATAGCAACATTCAGTCTTTGCTTACTATCTGCAGATGCATCTTCTCTTTTGCTCTCTGTCTGGGGGAGGATGTGCGCCATCCTTTCATCACCTGGCAAGGTTAACTTTCGCTTGCGATAAAAGTCATTCTGCTCATTCCAAGCCAACTTAAAGAGCCAAGATTTGAAGGGATACTTTGTGTCGTATTTGCTTCTGTTCTTGATGATCCTTTCAAATAGATTTTGTACTAAGTCTTTACTCAGTGCGTCATTCTTAGACTGACGATAGTAGAAAGTGTACAACTCCTTATGATAGCGGACGAAGAGATCAGAGATACTTGACATATCTCCACTTTTAGCTTGTAGCATGAGTTCTTCGTCGGTGATCATTTGAAGCGTTTCAGTAGTGCTTTCATTGAGTAATACGCAGCTCCTCTTAGAAGGTTACATCCATCGATAATTAAATGAGAAAAGTCAGTGTTTAAAGGCTTAAGAGTCACCTTCTAGCCATGCTTTAAACTCTGTTACCCGCTCACGGCTAACTACGATCTCTGTAGGTGCTTCATATGCTGTGATTAGCCTGAGACGACTGTTAGAGTACTTGTTGATCTTCTGGATACTGTTGATATTCACAATGAATGATCTGTTGACTCTATAGAATGACTTGCTGGGTACTAATTCTTCAAGATCTGAAAGATTAAAGTCGATGATATATCGATCATTGCTTGTAGTCACTAAGAAAACTGTGCGTCCCTCAGCATAAAATAGTTGGATATCCGATGTCTTTATAGATTGGATCAAGTTACCTTTCTTCACGACAAATCTATCTTTTGTTTTCTTTGATTTGACGTTGGACATGAGGCCAGAGATTGCATTGAGTTTGATCAGCTGAGAACTCAGTGTGTTGAGCTTCTTTAAGGCGTTACTGACCTCCATGTAAGTGATTGGCTTCATGATATAATCGATGCTGTTGACCTTAAAGGCATCCAAGGCGTAGTCGTCGTGCGCTGTCGCAAATATTACAGGGCAACGTACCTCCACTAAGCTGAAGATCTCAAAACTGATCCCATCTGAAAGCTGGATATCCATGAAGATCACATCAGGAAGATGTTCCTCGACTGAAAGCCATGCTGCAGCCTTAGCCACAGAAGTGATGGTCTCCATGATTACAATATTATGATCATACTTCAGAAGATATCTCTTCAGTTTTTCTGCCGCTGGTATCTCGTCTTCTACGATTAAGATCTTCATGTGGATTAAGTTGATTCTGATTTAAAAGAGAGTAATGGAAGAAGTACAACTCTTTGTCCATCTTGTTCTTTTATGTATACTTGATCTTTACTGTACATGCTATACGTCAGATTAAGATCGTGTAAGTCGTCAACGTCTAATTTGTCATTGAGCTTGTCATGAGGAGTGTAGCTTACTTTGATATATTGTTCATCGTTAGCTAATGTGATATTGAGTGTTTGGTGTTTGCTGACGATTGTCTTTTTTATAATTAGCTCAATCAAATGAAGCAAGCTTCCAGGGATGACAAAACCATTTCCCGTAAGGTTGTTGATCAGTTCTGTTTTTCTATAAGGTAATCGATTGATCAATCCTGCTAACGAACCCAAAGCCGTGATTTCTTCATTGATTGGTATGATCTCTTTGCTGTTTTTAGAAAGCGTATACCTATAGACCAATGACAAATCATCAATCATGTCATCCGCTTCATCTGGGTCATTGTCTTGGACATAAGTGATTAGACTTTCTAAACTCTCAAAGAGTAAGTCTGGGTTGATGCCACGCGTTAACTTTATGAAGTTAGCAGATGACTGTTCTTTTAATTGCTCTTCTATTGTGAGCATCTCCGATGATGCTTTGTTTATAAAGTGGTTGCTCAGATATACTACAACTAAGGCAACGGTTAGGCCAGTATACAAAATGATAAAGGGTTGTATATCGGATAGATTAGGTTGATAGCCTAGTGCATATCTAAAGTATACAGAGAGTCCAATATAGACAATCGCAGTCGCGCATAATATGGCTATGAGAATGGTGAGTCCAACCTTCCAGGCATCAGAGATATTTAGCGTTGATTTCGAAAACTGCTTCAACAACAGTCTTGTAATTTCAGAAACCAATAAAGCCAAGGCGATACAAACAAAGAACTCATCACTGATAAATGAATCAAGTGCCTGCTCGATACTGTTATTGACCAGTAGAATCAACAGATACACGATAGAGCCAGTGATAACTGGACTAAATATCCTAAAGGACCA
>CALIHL010000136.1 GCA_938022935.1 uncultured Saprospiraceae bacterium | reverse complement strand
AAATCGGTCTGACAATATGCTGTTGTGCCTATTACTAAGATTAAGCAGGTGACAATAATTTTGCCACCTGTCAATTTTAATGATAAATTCTTCATAATAATGAAATTTATTGGTTATATAATTGATTTACAATGATTTGTGCAATCTATGGGTGCAACTTTGGGTACTCTAAATTGCAAGTAACGGATCTGCGATATGTGGCGGATTTGGCGATAGCCAATCTGACATCATGATCGCTTGTTACCACTCGTTTTCATTCGTTCATGATTGATTCCAATTTGCTTTTATTACCCTTGTATAATTCGAAAAATTCTTCAGGGCTTTTAGCTATTTGTTTTACTCTCATTTCATGATCGTGATTTAATCTAAAAATGCGACCATTTTTTGTTGTTGCGATATAGTTTCCATCTTCCATATCCAAGATTGTATAATAGAGTTTCTCATTTAGTTCTATTTCAAAGGTTCCATCTAAATCTAATTGAAAGAGTTGTTCAGATTTTAAAGTCTTCAATGCTTTTTTTACAACCTCCAAATCTGGATTTTTGAATTCAATTTTTTCAATTCCAATTTCACCTATTTTAATTTTTGAAAGATCAAAGGTTTTGTGAAAGTTTCAGGATTTCCAACACTGATGTTTGTTAAATTATCATGTAGAAAGTTCAGTTTTAATTCTTCATATGTTTTTGTTTTCTTGTTCAACACTGCTATGCCTGACAAATTGAAATGTGTCCTGTGTTTTTTCATTAGCTCTTCATAGTCTTTTGGTTTATATCCTCTTGTTACATAAATTCCTTGTGGTTTATGCTTAAAATTGATGCCATACACCTTTGACAATTGAATAGCTTTAGTAATTTGAGGCAATTTGCCCTTCAATTCTTGTGCTAATTTCTCTTCAAATTCAATTATATGCTTCTTCTTTGTTTTTAACCAGAACATTTTCATTTTTAATGAGTGGTAACTCGGTTATATCCGTCACTCCCTAGTTTTATTATTTATTTTATTCTTACTGTCAATACGAATCAATTCTACTGTTTTCTGTAGCAAAGCCGTTTTTAAACGTTTGTAGCCGTTTGTAGCCATTTGTAATCGACTTTTATAATTGACATCTAAAAGTACACGATATTGCTCATTTTCTAAGGTATGGACTTGATTTTAAATCTTTGCTATTGGTAACTATTATTTTGCCAGATGACTATCTCAAGGTATCATGTGACGTAAGCTGTTTGTATCTTTAGGAGGTCAGTGATTGATGTAGTGGAGTATCACATAAAGGGATAGGTCTCGGATCTTACTAATATACTTAGCTAATCCTTTGATTCGGAGAGCTTGTCGCAGGTTGATTAGGTACTATTCACTGAAGAAAGAAGTAGATTGATTATCATAACTACTCTGATATATTGACTACTTTGGTCAAGTGATTATTCATAATATTCAATTGATTATTAACCTTACTATTCATGGCTAAATATATTCTTGCCTTAGACCAAGGCACAACTAGTTCGAGAGCAATCATCTTTGATAAGAGAGGAGGTATCGTTGGTACTGCCCAACGTGAGTTCACTCAGATGTTTCCAAAGCCAGGATGGGTAGAGCACAACGCTAAGGAGATCTGGCAGTCACAATTGGGTGTGGCCCAAGAAGTATTGCAAAAAACGAAGATAAGCCCTAAGGATATTGCAGGTATCGGCATCACCAATCAAAGAGAGACAACGGTTGTCTGGGATCGTAAGACAGGAGAGCCAATTGCTAATGCCATCGTATGGCAAGACAGGAGAACTGCAGCATTTTGCGATAAGCTTAAGAAAAGAAGGGGTTTAGAAAGCTATATCAAGAAGAATACAGGGCTCGTTGTCGATGCTTACTTCTCAGGTACTAAGATCAATTGGCTACTGGACAATGTGAAAGGTGCTAGAAAACGAGCCAATGCTGGAGACCTTATGGCTGGGACAATCGATAGCTGGTTAGTTTATAAACTCACTGGAGGTACAACCCACATCACTGACTATACCAACGCTTCCAGAACGATGCTCTACAACATAGCGAAGCTCCAGTGGGATAAGAAGTTACTCAAGGAGATGAACGTCCCAGCAGGTATCTTACCAGAAGTCCGTCAGAGTAGTGAGGTCTATGGCCATACCGAAAAGTCCCTCTTTGGAGCAGAGATACCGATCGCAGGTATCGCAGGTGATCAGCAAGCTGCCTTGTTTGGTCAAGCTTGTCATAGTCCAGGGATGGCCAAGAACACTTATGGCACCGGTTGCTTCATGTTGATGAATACTGGTAAAAAGATGGTGACTTCTAAGTCAGGATTGTTAACGACGATTGCTTGGGGCTTAGATGGTAAAGTGAGTTATGCCTTAGAAGGCTCGATCTTTATCGCAGGTGCGGCAGTCCAATGGTTGAGGGATAGTGTGAAGCTTATCGATGAGTCTCCAGATTCAGAATATTTTGCTGCTAAGATAGAATCATCAGAAGGGGTTGTAGTCGTACCGGCATTCGCTGGTCTTGGAGCACCTTATTGGGATATGTATGCCCGAGGAGCGATATTTGGCTTGACCAGAGGAAGTACCAACAACCACATCATCAGAGCTACCTTAGAGTCACTAGCTTATCAGACTAGAGATGTCCTTGATGCTATGAAGAAAGACTCTGGTATCGACCTGGCAACACTTAAGGTGGATGGTGGCGCTTGCGCAAATGATCTTTTGATGCAGTTTCAATCAGACATACTCGGTACCAATGTAGAGCGTCCTAAGATTATTGAAACAACTGCTTTGGGTGCAGCTTATCTGGCTGGTCTCGCAGTGGGTTATTGGGATATGAAGTCGATTGGCTCAAAGTGGAAGTTAGACAAACGCTTCTCTGCCAAGATGGATAAAAAAGAAAAAGATAGACTCTATCACAATTGGAAAGTAGCAGTGAAGCGTACGATGAACTGGGAAAAAGAAGTCAAGTAAGTTCATGTTTTCATTTTTGATTAGAATTATAAAATGGCTCTTAGTCCTGATCTTGCCATTTGTTGTTTTGATCAGAGGTGCCATCTACTTTCATGCTGAGATGGGTTATGGGCCTTGGTTATCCATGATCGCAGGCATGCTGGTGACGCTTATCCTTTTGGTGATCTATATGACAGTAATCCATGGCATGTTTTCAAGTACATTAGGTGGGATAAAAGCTTTTAAGACACGCGGCTATGTAGCGGCTTTTGTCTTGATTGGATTTGTGGCCCAAGGACTTTTCTTTATCTCTTCTAATCATCTCAAAAGCGAATCGCTTTCTAAAGAGCTCAGGTCTCTTCATCCTATCGTAAGGATGGCCGTGAGTATCGTAACGATCATAGACAAAGAACTAATTGTTACTGATGCAACAAGAAAGAGTAGTGACTATGAAAAGATGGGACTACCAGTCAATGAAAGATCCCTTCATTATCCGCAGAAAGATGGATACGCCTATGCTGTTGATATGAGAACCAAACATCGGTCTTCATTTCGTAACTTCTTCCTTCAGAATTATTTTAGATTGATGGGATTCAAGACGCTGCAACACTCTGGTACGGCACCGCATCTACATATATCACTTAAAAAATCAAAAAGATAAAACTTGATTCATCATTTCAATTAAAGAAAACACTTATGCCTAACCCTCCACATTATAGCCCAGTGATAAAAAGCGGTGACTTGATTATAACCTCAGGTCAGTTACCGATTATAAATCGAGAAACCAAGGAAGTGCCAGAGGGAATCGCCGAACAGACACTTGTCGTGCTCAAAAAAGTCGAAGCCATCATGAATCAATATGGCTTGTCAAAAAGACATATCATCAAGACTTCTGCTTTTATAACCGATATAGCTTATTGGGATCAAGTGAATGATGTATATGCTGCATTCTTTGGAGATGACTATAAACCTGCAAGGAGCATACTACCCATCAATAGTCTTCACTATGGATGTCTGATTGAGTTAGAAGCTATTGGATCGTTTACGCTGCCAGAGTCAGCTTAATGATTCTTAGCCCAGCGTTTCTTTTGTCTTTTGCGTTTATATAAAGAGTTCGCTTAAATCAAAACACTTATGAAGAATACCATCTTACTCTTTGCTGGGCTCTTGACAAGTGTACTGATGATTGGCCAAGATGATATTACTTTTTTAGTTAAAGATGATGCAACTGATCAGCCCATAGAGAACGCTTTTCTCTTTATAGAGAATACTTCTATAGGTACCGTAACGGATCAAGAAGGAAATGCTCAACTGAGCTTAGACGGTCAAGAATCTTACACTCTAGTTGTCACCCATATCTTATTTAAAACCTTTGTAGTCGATGCAGCTCAAGTCACAAGTGGTCTGAATGTCATCTCTTTGGTTGAAAAGGAGATATCTCTTAACGAAGTCACTATAAAAAGCAAAAGAGTAAAGAGCAAAAAGAGAAAGAAGTGGTTGAAGCGATTTGAAAAGTCATTCTTTGGAGATAAGGTATCAAAGAGAAAAATCGAATTATTGAACCCAGAGGTATTATGGTTTGAAGAGGTAGATGAGGTGATGAAAGCTTATGCAGTAGATAACCTGAAGATTTTCAATAAGGACTTAGGCTATCAAGTTCAGTTTGCACTGGAGGAGTTCTCTTTGTCTGACGACGAAGATGTCAAGTACCGTGGCAAACTGTTTTTTGAAGATGCCATAGACGAGGTAAAGCGAAAAAAGAAAGTTGTAAAAAAGCGGAAGACGGCTTACCGGCAATCTTCACAATTGTTTTTTCGATCACTGGTCAATCAACATCCTATCAATGAGAAGTTGTTTGAATATGGCATCGCGAAAGCAGATGATAATGGAGAGGTGGTCTTCTATCCAACTACCTATGACAGTCTTGATTGGCGATATGGGGTGTATGCTGATACTTTGCTCGTAGATGACTACTTGACTGTTGTCAATACTTCTCAAACCTACAAGGCACTCTTGAATCAACGGATAAACAAGAAGTTTCTATCCAAGAATGAATTCGTTAGTTCTCTAAGTTCAAGAAGTGGGAAGTTCGTGATTAGCCATGACGGTTATCTCATCAATCAAGATGATATAGAAGAGTCTGGCTTTTGGGCATCACTTAGGATGGCTCAAGCGCTCCCTATAAGTTATACGGGAGATGTGATATTCAACGATAGTTCTCCTAAAGTTATAGTTGAGCGACTGCTGTCATATCCTAAGACTGTAGCGCCCGAGAAGGTGTATGTACATACTGATAAGGATCATTATTATCCATATGAGATTATGTGGTTCAAGGCATACTTGGTAGATGGCGTCGAGCATTCAAGTGAAGTGCAAAGCTCTGTGGTGTATGTAGACTTGATCAACCAATCAGATACAGTAGTTCAACAATGGATGCTGCATCGAGACTTAGGGTTTAAGGGTGACTTTCAGTGGACTTCTAAGATTAAAGCAGGTAAGTATCGCATCAGAGCGTACACGAACTATATGCGTAATCAAAGCGCCGAGTTCTTTTTTGAAAAAGAGATCGTCTTAGATGATTTATCCAATGATGTTGCAGTAGAAGCAATTGATAAGCTTGAAGCTGACCCGACAGTTTCTTTTTATCCAGAGGGTGGTGATCTTATCTTGGGCAAGTCAACGCAGTTGACATTTCATGTACAGGATGCCTCAGGTGAACCATTGGATCTTTCTGGATCTATTTACAATAGTGATGATGAGTTTATCACTAATTGTAAAACGATACATCAAGGTATCGGGATAACCCAGTTTATACCAGAGCGTATGGATGGATATTACTTTAAAACTCGATATGATGGAGAAGAGTATAAGTTTCCTTTACCAAAAGTATATGGCTCTGGGTTTGTGTTGACAGTGAACCCTGTTGATGAAGAGGAGATTATCGTGTCTGTAGCGTCAACTGATGACATGTTGTTAGAAGATGCATTTTTGATTGGACATGCGAGGGGTGAGATATTCACCCTTGTATCGGATTTAGAAAGTAGACCACAGTTTAAAATATCTAAAAGTGATGTTCCACAAGGAGTTTTACATTTTACAATATTTGACGGACGAGAACGCCCACAGGCAGAGCGGCTGGTATTCAATGGTTATAATTATAACGATGCTCTGGTGAGCTTTGAAGCTGATCCAATGATTGGAGCTGATGACATAAGTTCGACTCTTTCTGTCAGTATGGATAGTCTGCTCATGGATGACCTAGTTGATGCATCTATGAGTGTGATCGATATAAGTAAAGGTGAAGAATTGATCAAAGACGGAAGTATAAAGGATTATCTTTTATTAGAATCTGACTTGCCCGTTCTTCTTTCGAGAGGTAGCGAATATCTACGTGATATCGATGATGGCAAAAGATTCTATTTAGACTTGATCCTAAGGAGTCAGATGTGGAGAAGGTTTGTATGGAGAGATCTATTGACTCAAGAGTATGAGGTGCAACATCAAGCCGAAAGGGGATATAGTATATCTGGACATACTACAAAGAAGGATGCAACGTCAAAGGTGCAAAGTGAAGTGATGATCACTGCACTGGGTCCAGAGTTGGTCTATGATAAAGTACAGACTGACGAATTGGGTAGTTTCAACTTTGGCAATCTTTCCCCTTTGGATAGTATCACTTACATCATCCAAGCTAGGATCAATAAAAACGGAAAGGACTCAGAAGAAGATGAGACTAAGATCAAAGGTAATCGTCTTGTTGACTTGAAGCTGTCAAGTCTCTATCCTGAGCTTGCTGTCAATCCAAGAAATCGCCTTTCAGGTGATAGAGTTGAGGATACGATTGAGGATGAAGAGATGTTTGAAGTGAGAGAGGAGTACTATGCATATCGAGATCAGGATTCTGTAGCCTACAGTTTGGATGGTCCTGAAATCAATATAAAAGGTGCTCGACGTAGTAGGACAAGTCTTGCTTTTAGAAGAGGATATATAGACTTGGATTATGCTGATTGGGTGAAACCTTCACTTGGAGGAACTGCTCTATTGAGTAAGATCAGCCCAAGACTATCGTTTGTGCTTGGTGATGGTGGGAAAATGTATGCGCTTACGACAGACTTTCAAGGGCAGCCTATTCGCGTACCTATGCAGCTTATTATTGATGGGATGGGGGCTGATCCGCGAGGTTCTAATCCTGGACGATTTCTTGGATTGAGAGCAGATGATATAAAGACAATTTCAGTTGGAGTGGGATTTGCTGTCATAACCACCAGAAGAATATCAAGAACTCGTGAGAAATATCTCGAAAGTGGAATAATCCATTTTGATCACCCTGGCTATTCCAAAGCTCGAGAGTTTTCAGCAATGTCATCTAATGAGCGCACTTCCTACTCTTCATTAGCGACGCTTCTATGGGAGTCAGATGTAGCATTTGATGAAAATGGAAAGGCTATTTTGAACTTTCAACCAAGAGAAGAAACTTCCTCATACGTTGTTAAGTTACAAGGAGTATCTGCCAGTGGCCGGATATTGAGCCATTCTCAAGTGTTTTCTGCTGGCGCATTGCGCTAAGATTGATCCTTTTTGATGTCCCCGAGGTCTTGATAAACATTGGTTTAGAGAGATTCACAAAAAGTCTTTTAAATTGCGGGCAGAAAGAATGTTATGGGAAGAATATTTGAAGTAAGAAAGTCATCCATGTTTGCGCGCTATGATCGTATGGCGAAGCAGTTTTCTCGTATTGGTAAGGACATTGCCATAGCGGTAAAAGCGGGTGGAGGAGACCCTGATAACAATCCAGCGCTAAGAAGAGCCATGCAAAATGCCAAGGGTGTCAATATGCCCAAGGATAAGGTAGAGGCGGCGATCAAAAGAGCGCTTGGCAAAGACAAAACAGACTACGAAGAGTTATTATACGAGGGTTATGCACCTCATGGAGTCGCGATTATAGCGGAAACCGCAACCGACAACCCTATACGAACCGTAGCCAAGGTAAGAGCGGTCTTTAACAAGTACGACGGTAGCTTAGGGACCAGTGGTTCTGTGAGCTTTCAGTTCAAGCATATGGGTGTCTTTAAGTTAAATCCTGAAGGACTTGACGCCGAAGAATTAGAACTGGAGTTGATAGACTTTGGTTTAGATGAGATGGGAGAAGGTGTCGATGATAATGACAACCCCGTCTTGATCCTAAGAGTGCCATTTGGAGAATTTGGCAATATGCAAAGAGGGCTCGAAGAAAAAGGTATAGAACCTAAAGCTTCAGAGCTAGAGTGGATACCACTCAATATGGTAGAACTCAGTGGAGACCAAGAAGAAGATGTCTTAAAGCTCATTGGAAAAATGGAAGAAGAAGACGATGTCCAAAAAGTCTTCCATAACCTAAAATAACCCTCTTGTTTTCTATTGTCTTGATGCACTTGCATTGACATCTCCAAGCTTGTATGCTCTGATGGTATCTATGCCTATTGGACTGTTTATATCTAATTGCTCAGGCGAAAAATTCCAAAAAGGACGATCACCAAAACCATCCAAGTCTTGAAGGATCACTCTCTTCATAACCACAAGATCTGTTGCAGACACAGTGCCGCTATTGTTCACATCTGCAATTGTAATCTGTAAAGGATTAGTAAACGGCCTTCTTCCTAAGACGTGGTTTACAGTAAGTACAAGATCAGTTGATGATAGACCTTGTGCCGCTGATGCCTCTTTTGTAATTGAAATAATTTGATCAAGATCTAATAAACTCAATGAAAAACGTCCACTACCACTTGATGTTGCTAAGATGTTTCCATCTTGATCAGAGAACCTCACATTAGCAATCGGCTCATTATTAAAATCAACAACTACTCCAGCAAAATTTCTTTCAGAGTTACTATCAGAACCATCGCAGTTTTCATCTATTTGGTTGTTGGCGATCTCCACGGCTTCAGGATTGATAGATGCGTTGTTGTCATCACAATCTTCATCTGAGTTAAAGCCATCATTGTCTTCATCAATCATGTCTTTGATCCCATCGCAGTTTTCGTCTATATCGTTATTGGGTACTTCCGTAGCACCAGGGAAGACATCAGGATCTTCATCATCACAGTCTTCGTCTGAGTTGAACCCGTCACCGTCTTCATCGATAATACCTATGATCCCATCACAGTTTTCATCTATATCATTGTTAAACACTTCAAATGCTCCAGGACTAATTGTTGAATCAAAGTCATTGCAATCCTCTTCAACATTGAAGCCATCCATGTCTTCATCTATCTCTTGCGCTGTACCATCACAATCTTCGTCTATATCGTTATTTAGAATTTCCTCTTGACCCGGATTGACGTTAGGGTTGTTGTCGTCACAATCTAAGTTAGACGCGTATCCATCCATATCTGCATCAGGCATGGAGACTACTGGCAGTACGAGAGAATTTAGAATAACGTTGTCTCCTGATCTTCCCCCATTGCCATTAGCCAATACTGCGGCAGCATACATGGTTACAGTGTCTACATTGAAAGCATTAGGTGTTCTCCATCGAGAAGTATAAGTCACTCTATCGGAAGTGTTAAATCGTTTTGCTGGCGAATGACTGAGGTATACTCTTCCATTCATGGGACTATCATCGATAGCTACGTCTGAGCCAGGTGAGATCCACTCACCGACATTGATCAACTCATTGTTTGCTAAACCTAATCCGACCATAGATAAACCTCCACGCATCGGATTGCCTTCTGTTGCAATCACGCTGACTGCTATATCAAATGTCTGGCCTGGTACAAGTGACGATGGGAACCCGATAATCTCTATCTCACCTTCAAATCCGCCATCCGCACCGTGACAGCCCGACTGACTACATGTGAGTTCGTCTGGAGCTCCTGTTCTGCCGCTTGGAGCGCCATTAGAAAAAGATAGTAGGGTGATTATGCCAATCGTGCAGAATGAAGAAAACAACAATCTTCTGCGATTCATCTTAATGATTTAGTTCGTTTTAGGGTTGGCATTACCGTTAGTATCTCCAAGTTTTATGCCTAAAATCGTAAAATCATTATTTGAGGATGTGTTTGGATCAATATTGAGCTCCGCTGGCATGAATATCCAAGACTTTCCTTTCGGAAATGAATCAGCTCTTTCTAATATGATATTGGTGGTCACAACTATATCAACTACACTTAAAGAACCATTTTGATTAGAATCGCCAGCCATTTGATCTTGAAGGCTCAGGATGTTATTGCCGAGGATATGATTTCGCACCAAGAGGACGTCTTGTACTGTTAGGCCATTTCTAACATTGTCTTCTTTTTCAAAAGTAAATGTAACAGCAGTCCTGACATCGTCCACAGACCAGTCTCCATTGGCATCTGTTGTAGCTATAACTTCGTCTGAAGAAGTACGCCGTACCAAAACATTAGCGACACCTTGGTTATTGCGATCGACGATTCTTCCTTTTATAGTTAGGATGTTATTGTTTGCTATAACGCCATCACAATTCTCATCTATATCATTATCTGGTATTTCTTCTTGACCAGGATTGATAAAAGGATTGGTGTCATTACAATCCACTTCATTGTTAAAGCCATCGTTGTCTTCGTCGATTACCTGTGCGATACCATCGCAGTCTTCATCGATATCGTTGTTGACGATCTCTTGAGCATTGGGATTGATATTAGCATTGGTATCATCGCAATCGAGTGTGGTGTCAAAGCCATCATTGTCATCATCTCGAGGTGTTGTGTCAATTATCATCTTTGCATACTTGACGCTGCTTGGTATCTGGTAGAAAACGACATGCGGGTTGTCATCTTCATCCAGAACCATATCTGTAAGGGCGCCGAGGATGCCTGGAGAGCCATCGACACTAACTACTTCATCGATATTCCAATTTCCAGTTTTATTATGTGCGTACTTTACAACTTTACGGTCGCCGTATGTGATGTGTATGTCTTCATCTTTATCAAGTGCAATTGCCGTAACTCTTCTTGCTACACCATTAAGGTTTGTAAGGGTATCGATCGTTTCCATAATCCAGTTGGGTCCAACTTGCTTAGCAATCATAACCTTAGCCATAGTTCCTTCTTCATCTAGCTTGGCTAAGTAGCACACATAAAGGTGGTCAGTAGCATCAATGGTCATATCTGCAAAGATGCCTTTGTCCGTGATGGTTTCTATGGTCCAATTTCCATTTTGCTGATAAGCATATTCTAAAGCTTCGTTGTTGGGATTGTGAAAAGCTATATGTGGTCGATCTCCACGATCTAAGACAATAGAAGTAGCACCATTATAGAAGATGCCTTCTGTAGGCAAAGTCTCTTTCATCCAGGTCCCATCATTTTCTCTGACTGCATATTCTAATCCGTCTATAAAGTCTGTACTGGCTGTATGAGCTCTTCCTTGGCTATCATAGATCACTGAGTTGTCCCAACCATCGTGGTTTCTACTTGTGACAAACTCTCCTCGCGCATCAACACTGTCGATGGGAAGGATATACATTTCATTTTCGGATCGATGGTCATGTATGAGGATACCAGCAAATCCATCAGGATCAATAGCGATAGCTCCTGGACCTTCAAAATAAGTATCGCCACCTTGGAAATATCTCGCTGTTTTCTTGGTGCCATTTGATTGGATAGTAGCATAGCCCACATACCCATTGGTTATGGCTTCGTCCACATATGTGATGTGGACGCTCCTGTCTTCTGATATAGCAAGAGAGGGTTTAGCTCCTCTATCCACATCGATAATCTCCCACTCTTGAGCAGATAGCTCAGTTGGAGTAATCATAGCAAATAGTAATGTGAGTAGAGCTAAATATCTATACATGAGCATAATCAACGTTACAGAAATATAAGGTTTAAAATCTAATGGTTTATCCCTTAACTCTGTTTCTTGCTCTTATTACAGGGATTTTTCTAGAATAGTTGCGAGTGCTTGGATGCAGACTTCTGAGGATTCGCGATCTCCGATTGTGATCCTGACACATCCAGGTGCTCCAAAGTTACCTGCAGGCCGCACCATTATATGATGATCAAGCATGCGCTCAGTGAGTGAGTTTTCATCAAGATCAGTCTTGATCAAGATGAAGTTACCCTGACTTTTCCAGTGTTTGATCCCAAGTCTCGTTAGCTGCTCTTGCAAATATTTTCTTTCACCAATAATGGTTGACTTTGTCTGATCGATAAATAACTGATTCTTTAAAGCATCAACACCCACTTTGAGGCCTATTGAGTTGATTAAGAACGGCCTCAATACCTTTCTTAGATAAGCGGCTATCGATGAGGTAGTATAACCATATCCAAGTCTTATACCTGCCATGCCATACGCTTTAGAGAAGCTATTGATGGCCAGAAGATTGTCTCCTTTTTTTACAAAAGGCAACCCAATCGAATAGTCACTTTGATCGGCATATTGATAGTAGACTTCATCATAAACCAAAAGAACATGATCGGGTGCTTTATCCACAAGCTCACTCAGTTGACTCTTGGTGATGTAAGTACCAGTAGGATTATTAGGCGACGTTAAGAAGATGATCCGCGTCTGACTATTGATCGCATTAAGTATCCCAGACACATCTAAAGTGAAGTCGGGTGCTAACAATGGAACATCGATCACGTCAGCACCCATCCATGTGCTAAACATTTTATAAGGTCCAAAACAAGGATTGCTAATGATGCAATTAGTATCTGTATCTAAGAGCGCCATACAGAGCATCTGAAGGATATCGCTGCCACCATTTCCTGCAATAAATTGCTCAGCCTGCAACTCATGATTATAAAACTTCGCTAAGGCCTCATATAGCTCCTGCGGAGTAGGAGAAGGGTAGATGTTAAGCTCTTGATCCTTATATAAAGGGTCTCCTGCCAATGCCGACCCAAGCGTATTTTCATTAGATGATAGCTTATATATCTTTTGACCCTTACCTAGCTCCGCTGCGCTCTTTCCACCTTTGTAACCACCAGACTGTAGAATGTGTGGTTTGAATATTCGCTCTATCGACATGGGTACTATATATGGCTTACAAGGTACCTCGAAGTTCTTGTTCACGCTCTATTGCTTCAAAGAGGGCTTTGAAGTTTCCTTTGCCAAATGACCTTGCACCTTTACGCTGTATGATCTCAAAGAACATAGTAGGCCTTGGATTAACTGTTTTAGTAAATATCTGCAACAGATACCCATCGTCATCTCGATCGACCAATATGCCTAGTTCTTTCAACGGCTGGATGTCTTCTTCTATCTTTCCAACTCGCTGCTCTAAGACATCATAGTAGGTACTTGGTATCGTCAAGAACTCTACACCTCTATCTCTAAGTTGAGTGACCGTCTCGATGATATCATCGGTAGCTACTGCGATGTGCTGGACACCAGCGCCTTCGTAGAAGTCAAGGTATTCATCAACTTGGGACTTCTTCAACCCTGGAGCTGGTTCGTTGATAGGAAACTTGATTTTGCCATCACCGTTACTAACCACCTTGCTCATGAGAGCTGTATATTCTGTAGAGATGTCTTTATCGTCAAATGACATGATCTGAGCAAAGCCCATCACCTTTTGATAAAACTCGACATACTTGTTCATCTCACCCAGCTCAACATTGCCGACCATGTGATCTATATACTTAAGCCCTATTGAGCTTGGGTTGTAGTGACTATCCCAAGCCTTATATCCTGGCAAGAAGATGCCATTATAGTTTTTACGTTGGATGAAGATATGTACCACTTCACCATAAGTCTTTATTCCTGATCTGACGATATGACCCTCTTCATCTGAGAGTTGCTCAGGTAAAAGATGTGATTCTGCGCCTCTTTCCATGGCTGTGTTATAGGCAACTGTAGCATCTTCTACCCATAGTGCTGTTACCTTGACTCCATCTCCGTGCTTGTCTATATGCCTTCCTATTTCGCTTCCACTACGCAGTGGTGATGTTAAGACGATTCTGATCTTGTCTTGGACTACAACATAGGATTCTCTATCTGTGAGTCCTGTCTCTAAACCTGCATAGGCTAATGATTGAAAACCAAAAGCAGTCTTATAATAATGAGCTGCTTGCTTGGCGTTGCTGACGTATAGCTCTACATAGTCAGTGCCTTTTAAGGGCATAAAGTCTTGTGCTTCAGAGAAGATCTTTGGTGTATCTACAAGTGTTGCGTTCATAATATTGCATTTATAATAGTTGCTAATGCAAATATATGAAAACTGAACAAAAAAAAAGGCCTCCCGAAGGACGACCTGCATAAAACCCCAAAAAACCAATTGAAAACAATCACTAATAAGACGCTGTTACTTTTGCAAACCACATTTTTCTTTTGATATTTAGTTTGATTTACAGACATATTTTAATTTCTCAAGTGTACTGGCTTATCATTGAAGTGATTGAATCGATACATTTATTTTAAAATATATGAAATACTAAGCGGCAATATGACCTACAACAATAAAAGCATAGCAAAAGGACTCGTTTTTTCACTTGTGTTGATCCTTGTTTCAACTATTAGTTCATATGGACAATCAGATAATGTTCTTTGGGCCAGCGTCCAGCTGAGAAAAAAGTTCTCGCCTGATTGGAGCCTCCAAGTCCAGCCTATCATAAGATATGATCAAGACATCTCTTCATATCAAAATGCGTCACTTGATGTATCACTCAGAAGAAACTTGGGTGCAGGATGGCATGTACAATTGCTTGGACGTACATGGGCCATGCCGAATCGCAGTGATCGTCAATTTCTATGGTTAGACGTAGGGCATAGTGCAGTTATACCTTCTCTAAAACTGGCCATCAACAACAGAGTAAGATTTCATCAAGCATTTGATATCGGAGGCTTCACTGATCTGGATTATATCAGATATATCATCCAACTGGTGCCGACTAACTCATGGAAGTTAAAACCAACACTGGCATTTGAACCATGGTTTATACTCAACGATGTAGACATCTATAGAGTCGCAAGGATAGAACCTGGATTGAGATACAAGTTCAATGATACATTTGGCTTGACCACAATATGGAGAAGAGAGATAGATACCAACTCTGAAACAGATGTCAAAATAACCCGTAATCTCTGGGTTGTAGCGCTCGTCTACAACTTGTGACTACTGGGCGTCGTCGCCGAATCCGTTAAACGTAAAGCTAAATCTCAACGTGTTGTCCAATGGACTACGCTGCGAGTTAGTAGGTGCAAGATAAGCGATATCGATACCGATAACATTGTACTTTAAGCCAAGACCGATTGTAAGATATTGTCTGTCTCCTTTAAGCGCGTTCTCATAGAAATATCCCGCTCTCACGGCAAATTGTTGATCATACCAGTACTCAGCACCGATAGAGATAGCGAACTCCTTAAGCTCTTCGCCAAAGCCACCTGGTGCATCTGCAAATGATCCAAACAAACCACCAAATGTCGACTTCTGTCTGTAATCGGCAGTACCATCTCCATCGTCATCAAACTCTGGATGACCAAATGGATAAGGTGTAGGAACCAATAGCTTATTGAGATCTAACGCGAATGTCACAGTGTTGTACTCATCCATGTTCATCTTGTAGGCTGTTGCCAATCTAAGGTTAGCAGGGATAAACTCTCTCGCTGCACTTGCTGTATAGGATATCTTACTACCGAGGTTAGTAACTGAAGCTGCAAAAGCAAAATCAGTACCGATGCCCCTTAGGTCCGGGTTAGAGTGATATGTCATGCTGATGTCAGCAGCAAAAGCCTTACCTGATGTCACATCGATCGTACCGATAGATTGACCAGAAGCAAGGTTTGAGTAGATAAACTTGGCACCTACTGCAGCTGATAATTTCGGAGAGAGCTTTCTTGCATAGGCTGCAGTTAATTCAAACTCACGTGGCTGACCGCTACCTAATGGCCCACCATTGATATCTGTAAAGTTGATCTCACCCAATGAGAAGTATCTGAACGATCCTCCAAAGGTCTCTTGATCACTGATTCTTTTGTAACCACCGATGTACGCTAAGAAGACATCAGTCAAACCAAGGTTTCTTAACCATGGCGTATATGACAAACCAAAACTGGACTCTCTATCTGCGAAAGCAAGTTTTGATGAGTTGTAGTGCATCGAATAAGGGTTAACAGCCGTTGCTCCACCTGCATCTCCCATACCACCGCCTATCGCATCTGGTATAATCGTCAAAAACGGAACAGCTGATAATAGTGTGTTAGGTACACATTGTCCATTCACATCTGTGGCGCATTGTGCTTCTGGATTCCATATAACTTGAGCTTCAACTTGAGCGATAGAGAAAGAAAGAAGGATACAATATATGATTGATAGTAAATTCGACTTCATTAGATGGTGATTGTTAAAATATAGGTAAGGAACTCTTAAGAGAGCACAATTATTTTAGTAAGGTTACTTTTTTGGCTGCTGACAACCGATTATCTCCAGTGGAATCAGATATAAGCGTAAAATAACATACAAACGTTCCTGCCTTTGCATGATATGGCCTCCAATCTAACTCAATAATACCATCTCTTGAGATAGCTTTCCTCTTTAGTGATTCTATTAATTGGCCACTGAGGTTATAGACGTCCATCGTGACATTGATATGGTCATCTATGATATCATGCTTTATCGCGAAGGTGGTTTGGTCCTTTGCTGGGTTAGGGCTATTCTCTATTGATAAGATTGTTCTTTCTATGTCATCGCTCACAATGAAGGAGATCGTTGTTTCTCCAACATTATTGGCCACGTCAAATGCCTTTACGGTCAGAGTATGCGGCCCAATAGTCAAGTCATCTATGTTAAAGACTAAAGTGCCTGATCTTTGATCATCCAAACGACCTTCTAACAGCTCGTTCAGAAACAAGGTCGTCTTAGAGTCACCATCTAAAGTTGCTGTGATCTCATGCCCGATGCCAGTACTGCTTAGGTTGAGCCCAAAGTCATCCGTTAGATCTACAATCACAAGATTAGATCGTGGCACTTCACTATCGTTCGTAAATGTTCTATCGTTTAGATATGCTTGGATCAATGGTGGTTGATCATCAACAATAGGGTTGACTGCGGTGCCTCCAAGTATGAGTTGCTCTGAGAAGCCTGCTGCATCTCCATAGTCATCCGAGACTGCGTAGTAAGAGATCTTAGATGCCCCAATCGAGTAGTCTATGTCTACCGGAACGGTAAATGAAACATTGATCTTTCCATTCTCCACTCTTGTTCTACCTCTATAGATGACATTGCGTTGCGTCTTGTAAGATTTTACAAAACTTCTATTGTCATTTGCAATCGTTCTTGTCTCGGTTGGCTTGTCATAGATCACTATGTCCACAAGTCCATTATAATCACTTATTATTTCTCCTTGAGCGGATCGTACTGAAGCATTGAGTAAGACAGGGTCCAGGGCGCTAACTCTTGTCTCTTCATTATCTGAGAATGATACACCATTGATGCGATCTGTTATAATCTCTAATGGAGGCACTGATAGTTTAATCGTAGGATCTCCAATTAGAAAAAACTTCCGAGCGTTTGAGTTGTCAGATGGATTATCATTCTTAGCGCGTCGCATGATCTCTCCTATTCTTAAAAACTCTCCATCTTCTTTTTTAAACATTTGCCTAAAGACAGATCTTGTCAATTGGAAATTCTTAGAAGCATACACCGATCGCACTGTCGTAAATAATGAAAGTGCACCACCAGATGGATTTAATAGTGTAGCTTCTCCTGCAGTGGTTGTCGATGGATCATCAAATCCCGTGAAAGAACAAGTTGCTGTTACAATCAGAGGAAGTCTGTCAAAGTTGTTCCAGCTATTGATATCATCGATTTTTAAAACTCGCTCTTGAGCCCAGCCAGTTGGCCCACCATGACCAAGGTAATTAATAATTAAAGCGCCTTGATCAACCACCGTGTTTAATCTTTCTGTTGCAGTTGGATATCTATTGCCACCCGGCGTCGACTCTTGTCTAAAAGCATCAAAGTATATTTTCTCTTGGTTGACTAAGGGGAACTCCTTTGCTACTTCGTTTGCTATGATGTCAGCATCATTGACATGAAGATTGTTGTCTTCATCATCAGCTAAGAATACTACTTGTGTCTTCCAATTGTCAATGCCCTCCTCGTTGTTCTGCGTATCATAAGAGATGATCTTGTTGATTACATCATTTGCTTCTGTGGTATTTCTAACAGTGATGCGGCCTACACTTATATCAAGATCTCCTTTGAGGATACCGCTTTCATCGTCATCGAGTAGAGCATAGTAGTCATCAGACGGAAAAGAGAGTAGGGGGTCTAATGAGTTGAACGTTTCAAAGGTGGGGACAAAGTTATCATTAGGGTATTCTTTATTGATGTGGCGATAATCAAATGTCGCATCACCCAACAAGATCACATACTTAAATGAAGCGTAGGATCTATAAAGATCTCTGATGTAGTTGCGTAAAGCAGAAGGGTCCTGCCTGCCACTGCTATACAGATCATATATTTCTTGAGGCGTTACAATGAAGCTGCTAAGTTCATCATTGGCTAATCGGTGTGCTTGAAGCTGCACGGCGCTTTCTATGAATAGTTCTGGTGTTATAATGATCAGATCAACATTCCCTTTTTCTAAAATATCATTTGAAGAAAGCGGAGTGACTGATATTGGTTCTATAATGTCACTTTCAGAAAAAACAATGAACTCTTGTGTTGACGATTCATCTATTCCTATAGCATAGGTTGCGTTTTCAACAGATGTTCTTTTTTCAATTACCGCATAAGGATTAGTTATATCCCAGATCTTAATGTTTCGCGCCGATGAGATGGCTAAACCATCGTATGCTCCACTTCCATTTTTATTTAGAAAGTTATTTGCGTAAAGCGGTTTGTTGTCATAGCGGGCTGTGCTGATACCTTCTACTGTCACTTGATCTATCCAGAGCTTTGCGTCTTGGTCATCTTTAGAAAAACTGACATTCAGTTCGTCTTGTTTGGTAAGTTGATCCACGTCAATCGGTAGGCGAACTTGCCTGGCATACAAAGCTTCGATGTCAGTAGTGTTCACTGGAGAGAAGTCGATGTTATATGGTTGCTCATTGATAGAGAGTGTTATGGTTTCTCTCGACTTGCTTCTGCCTGCAAATGTCGCGTTGATCTTGACATCTCTCAATGGACTTTCTGGCCATTCTAATTTGTCTTGAAGACTAAAAGAACTAATGTTTGTGAGTTGCTCTCCGTACCAATCTTGCCCAGATCCCTGTGTGCTTCTAAAGTTGTCCAGCAAGTTGACCTTGTCTTCGTGATATACGGAAGTGTAGAGATATTCTGTAGTCGGATTGTCAATGTTGGCTATCTCAGTCTCAACCGCTATTTTATTTTGCATGTCAGAACCTCCGATCGTTAAGAAGACAAAGTTTTGATCTGAAAAAGGATTTTTGATCAGTTCTTGGCGGCCACTAGTCTCGTTTGTCTTGTATTTGTCTGGTCCTTCTGTATAAAGAAGTATTTCGTCAGCGGAGCTGAACATACCATCATCGTCAATATCATTGATACTTAGCGAGAGTTGCTCAAGCCGCTCTGTGTCCTCATAATTAGTATCATGTTGTAGAGGTCCTGATCTTACTGCATATACTTTAATAGAGTTTAATGCTATCTGAGCGGGTACCTGATCTGTGTTTTCAAGAAGCCATCGGCCAGTTATTTTATAGACACCACGTTGATTTACTTCTATGCGATATATATTTCCAGAAGAAAGAACGTTATTAATGTCTTGCGACGATTGTGCAAGTATCCCGTTCTGCGTTGAACAACACAAAAATGTTAAAAGGATAATAAACAATGTACGCTGTACTACCATTTGTAGGATTAAGAACGTTCAAATCTATATGTTGTTTGTAACGATTGCTAAGATTTAAGTATTATTGAATGAAAGTCCTACACAAAACACTTTAACTCTGATCAAACGACTGACATATCTTATCGCACTTCTTATAGTGATGTCGACTCAACTGTCAGCCCAAGATCCTGTTTTTAGCCAATTTTACAATGCACCAATACAACTTAACCCCGGTTTAGTCGGCCTCTCGACCCAAGCGCAGGTCTCAATCAACTATCGTAACCAATGGCCCGCATGGCCTCAAGTCTATACATCATATGCAGCTTCTTACGATCAGTACTTTGAGAACTTAAACAGTGGATTTGGTCTACAGATCCTATCTGATGATGCTGGACGGGGCATCCTTAAGACCAATCAGATCACAGGGGTCTATGCATATCAGCTGAAGTTAGACAACGGCATGAGAGCACGTGTGGGTCTTGAAGGAGGTATCATCTCAACGCAATTGGATTGGGACAAGCTGATTTTCTTTGAGCAGTTGGTGCCGACAGGCATAGAGGGAGGTCCAGGAACGCTTCTACCGAACACAGAAGTAGTGCCCGATCAACTTAATAACTTTGCCATTGACCTCTCGGTGGGTGGCCTTTTCTATAGCAAGGATTTCTATGTTGGGATCTCCTTGAAACATCTAAATAATCCGGACAACAAGTTCCGAAGTAGCAATTCTGGCACTTATACTGGCCTGCCAACTCGATTTATTATACACGCAGGAATGCAGATAGACCTTGATGGTTACAATAAGGAGGGTTTTGGGTCGTTTATTGCACCGAGTGTCTTGTTTACAAGGCAAGCAGGATTAAGTCAGCTGAACGCAGGTGTACTTTACAATCAAGACCGAGTTTTTGGTGGAGTTTGGTTGAGACATACGCTCTCTAATCTGGACGCTGCCATATTTTCCGTTGGTGTTCGCTCTGAATGGGTGAAGTTCAGTTATAGCTTCGACCTGACGATTAGTGACGCATTTGTGACAAGAACAGCGGGAAGCCATGAGATTGGAGTTCTGATAAATGTCGGTGGGCGACAAAAGGAACGATCTCGGTACGAAGATTGCTTTAGCATATTTAGATAATTAATTACCCAAATGAACTATAAGTTTTTCTTGCTCCTAATTATAGGGAGTACAATCACATCATGTAGCCTCTTCAACAAAAAGTCAGGAGACGGCAATTCTTCAACAACAGGTTGGAAGTACAATGACACAGAGTGGGGAGGATTTGAGAAGTTAGAGTACGAAGGTCAAGCTACTGCACCTAACCTTGTTTTGATCCAAGGTGGAACATTCGCTATGGGTCAGACTGATGAAGATGTAACATTCGAATGGAACAACATCAGTAGAAGAGTGACCGTGTCATCTTTCTACATGGATGAAACTGAGGTGTCTAACATCGCTTGGAAAGAATATGTGTACTACTTGAACAGAGTATACGAATCATTCCCAGAGGTGGCACAAGATGCTATGCCAGACGAAAAGGTATGGTATGACGAGCTGTCATACAACGATCCTATGGTAGAGACTTACTATAGACACCCTGCATATGACGAATATCCAGTGGTTGGTATCTCTTGGGAGCAAACTCAAGAATACTGTAAGTGGAGAACCAATGCAGTAAATGAAGCAATCCTTGTGAATAGAGGAATATTAAATCCTACGCCAGATCAAAAAGATGACAACTCTTTCGATACAGAGGCTTACTTGGCTGGACAATACGAACCAAACGTAAGAAAGAATCTTCCAGATCTTCAGACTGGTGGAGAGAGAGCTGTACGTTATGAGGATGGTATATTACTACCAACTTTCAGACTGCCAACAGAGGCAGAATGGGAATATGCAGCATTGGCTCTTGTAGGAAATCATGATAATGATAAAGATGCTTTGATCTCACAAAGAAGATACTATCCTTGGGATGGTAACTCAGCGAGATATCAGAAGCGTACGAGTGAGCAAGGTCGAATGTTAGCTAACTTTAAGAGAGGCCGTGGTGACTATATGGGAACTGCTGGAAATCTTAATGATAACGCATCAACGACAGCTCCAGTAACTGCATTTTTGCCTAACGATTTTGGCTTGTACAACATGGCTGGTAATGTATCAGAGTGGGTACAAGATGTATACAGACCATTGACAAGTACAACGCTTAGCGATGCCGAGAATCATGACTTAAACCCGTTCAGAGGTAACGTGTATAAAGAAGTGATGAAAGATGAGTATGGCGAATACTTAGAGAAGGATTCTTTAGGTAGACTTAGATATAGAAACGTTACAGACGAAGAGCTTGAAGAAGAAGGACGCCAGAACTATAGAACCGGAGATGCCAGAGATTATAAGGACGGAGATGACGAGTTTGTTGACTATGAGTACGGTCAGTTTACATTGATCAGTGACAGCTCAAGAGTTATCAAAGGTGGATCATGGGCAGACAGATTGTACTGGTTAGCGCCATCTGCAAGAAGATTCTATGATCAAAACAAATCTTCAAGAACGATTGGATTTAGAACTGCGATGACAAGAGTAGGAGGTCCAACAGGTAATGAAGATACAGGTGGAAACACATTCAAAGACAAGAAGCGCAAAAAGAGAAAATACAAGTAGTCATAATGACTATTCAAAATACAAGTCCTTGCAATGTATATTGCAGGGACTTTTTTATAAGAGCCATATCAATTGAAGATTAAAGATTTATATCAGCACTATCTCAGCGCTACCGGTGTATCAATCGATACCCGGACGATCCAAGAAGGACAGATGTTCTTTGGTTTGGTAGGAGAAAGATTTAACGGAAGTTCGTATGCTCAGCAGGCGTTAGAAGCTGGAGCTAGCAAGGTCGTAGTTCAAGATCTGTCTAAAGACGACATAGATGACGATAGGTACATTTTTGTGGATGATGCTTTGGAGACATTACAATTATTATCGAAGTACCACAGAGCGCAGCTCAAGATACCTGTGATTGGTATCACTGGCTCTAATGGTAAGACGACAACTAAAGAGTTGCTGTACGCAGTCTTAAGTACTCAGTACAAAGTGAGCGCTACCAAAGGCAACTATAACAATCACATCGGAGTCCCAATTACTTTGCTCAATGCTGATCCTGATGCGGAGATCCTCATAGTCGAGATGGGTACCAATCAACCAGGAGATATAGATGAGTTATGTGATCTTGGAGTTCCTAACCATGGTATCATAACGAACATAGGAGCATCGCACTTGGAGGGCTTGGTTTCAAAAGAAGGAGTCTATCAAGAAAAGCGAAGGTTGTTTGATCATGTCCATGCAATCGATGGCACTTTCTTTCTAAATCTTTCTGATGAACTTCTATGTGATATCAAAAACACCTCAAACAATACGATAGATTATCACGCCTATAAGGGAGCTTATGGAGAGTTGACAATTGTAGATAGTGATAATGAGCACTTAACGCTCAAGCTTGATTTTGAACAAGAGACTTATGATATAAAAACTCAACTTTCTGGAGATTATAACATAGAGAACATCTCTGCTTGCTTGGCGATTGGATACCACTTCGATGTGTCCACGAAAGAAGCCATCCTTGCGATAGAATCATATAGACCCTCCAATATGAGGTCACAAGTGATCCATAGTAAAAAGAATGTAATTGTCTTAGATGCCTACAATGCCAATCCCACATCGATGAAGGCGAGCGTATTGACATTTGAGAAGGATGAACGACATGTATTGATGATCCTTGGAGATATGCTTGAGTTGGGAGAGAAGTCAGAACAGTACCATCGAGAGGTGGCTGACTTGTTAACTTCATTAGGACTGAAAGCCATCTTGGTAGGCAGGGCTTTCGCCAAATTAGACAACTCAGCATTCCAGACTTTTGACAATGTGCATGAGTTAATCGATAGTGATGAGTTAAGTAAGATCGAAGATCATCACATCCTTATAAAAGCCAGCCGAGGGGTTCAGTTGGAGAAAATAGTCCCCTACTTATAAGATACTTAGTCTTTTAACTAAGCAAGAGCGAGTAAAGATGTGATCCTGTCTGATATGTTGTTTTCGCAGGCATCATCGTAATCTCTCCGCGTACAAGGCATCTTCACTTTCTCTTCCGCTGCATCAGAGTAAAGCTCTATCCACCATCTCCCACTTCTCTGATCCTCTATGAACACCATCTCTTCAGAAGCATGATCTGGAAGAACGCTATAACGTTGTAACTGCTCTGACTGAGCCTTCTCGTTTTGTCTGATTTTAAACCCTTCAAGGATATAATATAAGAATAGGGCTATGTTCTTGGCCATCATATCATGTTGATCATTATTTTGATCATAGCCTTTGATGATGATACTTCTAAGATTGATAGATGCACCCGCATACTTAGCAATCATGCATAGTTCTTCAACCATAAGGCCTGCTGTACTTGAAGTCGTTGATCCCAAGTTGTCAGACAGTCTTAATACAGATAAGTCTATGACGATTGAGTCTGCCGTACGTAGAATAACTTCAGCCTTCTCTGTATTACTTCTTAAGTCTCCAAGTCTAAGGTGTCTTCGCGAGTTAAAGTCGAAGTCTTCAGGAAACAAGTGTTTCTGTATACCTATTTGTGAGACATATTCGGCCTTGTCAATAGGACGATTGGTGATGATAACGGGATTGACCGTGGTTTCCCAAAATGATTGTGGGATCTCTCTTTTTGCCTTATTGGAAAATATAGAAACGACTGGGTGTTGCTTAGTGTAGAACTCTTGAAGTAAGAGGCAGAGCTGTGGTGTATCAGATACATTGGCATTGCCAAGATCAGCTAAATAGGGCTTAATGCTATTAATATTGAGCTTTGAGAACTCGTCTCGGATCTTACGGCTACTAGAAAAAGAGCCCAAAAACCCCAAAACCCCTTCACTAAGTGCATCAAGAGTCCCTTGGACGCGCTCTACGTCTTGCGTTTTCATCATTTCATCCATACTTCAAATATAAGCGAAAAACGTAATATGTTAAAAGATAAATTATTTTTATAATATGTAATCTTATTGTAACTTAGCGCCGTATATATAAGGATTATTTATAATCCGACCACCCGAGATTACATTTTGATCTGTTGTAAAGCGATAGAACCTGATTTTACGCAACAGATATATGTGATCATTCTATATGTTCATCGATACCGTAGATGTAAGTACATGCTTTGGTATATGAGGCTACATATTGAATGACACGAGTAAAAGGTTACTAATGAAATTTAGAAATGTAATTCTCTCAGCATCAGCGGCATTCTTGTTAACAACATTTAGCTACGCGCAAGTGGACACACTTGGTACAGATACTGGTGATGATCTTGAGTTTAGTGTAGATGACAGTGGTCCATGGATGGCAC
This sequence comes from uncultured Saprospiraceae bacterium, assembly GCA_938022935.1. Taxonomy (GTDB): domain Bacteria; phylum Bacteroidota; class Bacteroidia; order Chitinophagales; family Saprospiraceae; genus JAJRXG01. The sequence continues at coordinate 17,341 of CALIHL010000136.1, read as the reverse complement.
CGGTCATTACAGATGAGATGACAAAAGATCCCGAGCAGAATAGACAATACAGATTGGGTCAGTACAAATACTCCGCACAGCCAAAGCATATGTGGGAGATAGGCCTCCATACTGGACACTTCTTCATCGACGGTGATGTAGATAGAAGAAAGTTTGCAGGATTGGGAACAGGGATACATTTCCGTAAGGCGCTAACTTACTTTACTTCTATCAGATTTGATGGTTTCTATGGTAAGACACGAGGATTGGAAAAACAACCTTGGAGACATAGAGCTAATGGTGGTGGTCTTGTTGAGTCTAACAATACCTTCAATGGTTGGGACGGATACAATGGAACTAATGCCAATGCAATAGATTGGTTTCCAGCACATGAGACGAAGTACTACTACGGTGCTGTTCAGTTGATATTCAATATTGGCAATGTTCTCTTTCATAAAGAGCGCAACAAATGGAATACTTACGTAGGTATCGGTGTCGGTTTAGATCATCATGAAACGATGCTAGATCTTAGAGGTGCTGATGGAGAGGTGTATACTAATCTAAGAGAGCAAGCTGGATTTACAAGACAGATATTCAATACGAATGCTGGAAGAAAAGCGATCGGCGAGTCATTGGATCAGCTGTATGACGGTGTATACGAGACAGAAGGCTTTAAGAAAGTAGGAATATTCAGATTTGGTGATGACTTTAATGTACACCCAGTATTTACGGCAAGTGTAGGTGTATCACGTAAGTTATCACGAAGATTAAACCTTGGTATAGAACACCAGATGATGGCATCTGACAATGATTACTTAGATGGTATCAAGTTTAGATCAAGTACAGATCAATCTAACAACGTTGATATAGCTCACTATACTAACTTAAGACTTGGATTGAACCTTGGAAAGTTCACGAAGAAGATAGAGCCGCTTTATTGGGTTAATCCTATGGAGACGGTATTTAAAGATTTAGCAGAAGTAAAGGCTCGACCACAGTTTGAATGGGAAGATGAAGATAATGACGGTGTCCTGGACTTGATCGATCAAGAACTCGATACACCAGAAGGATGTCTTGTTGACACTAAAGGTGTTACGCTTGATAGTGACGGTGACGGAGTAGTGGATTGTAGAGATAAGGAGCCTTATTCCCCTCCAGGATTTCCGGTAGACGAAGATGGTATCGCGCAGATAGATGATGAAGATGTTAATCTTCTAACAGAAGAAGATGTAATTACAATCATCAATCAGAACTGTGATGCTTGTCAGAATGGCAACTATAGCTATCTGCCAGGTTCTAACACAGTCGTGGACGGACAAGGTAGAGTACTCGGTACTGGACAGACGAATGGTGATGGTACAACTACGATCACAAAAGATGATGGTACGACCACTACAACAGCACCAGGACAAGTTGGATCAGGCACCGTAAGCTCTGGTTCTTCAGGAGGTGTAGGAACTACTATAAACACAGGAGGAACTATAGGAAGAGTTGTTCATACAGGTTGTGGAGTTTGGTTCTTACCAATGATCAACTTTGATCTTGATAAGTATGAATTGAGACCTGAAGCATATGTAAGCTTACACCAGATAGCAGGTGTGATGAAGAGATGCCCAGAGATAACGATAACAGCACACGGGCATACAGATGTACGAAATTCTAATAATTATAATAGAGTACTAAGTTATAATCGTGCAAAGGAAGCAGTTGACTATATGGTATCTGCTTATGGTATAGATCGTTCAAGATTTAACTTGATGTTTGGCGGAGAAGAAAGTCCGTTGATACCTAATCTTAAGAACAATCATTACACTAATGATTTAGAAGAGCAGATGCAGTTTATAAACAGAAGGGTAGAGTTTAGAGTAAGTGAAGGAGCTGACTTCAACATGGGAAGACCCGATGGGCCTAATGCTGGCGTAAAATCATACGGTAGCTCAAGACCAGGAAGTAAGTACAGAGGAAATAAGAACTCAGGTTACTAATCGTATATTATAACTATAAGATATCTAAGTAGGAAAGATAAAGTAGTTTAGATAGTGTTTTTTCATACAGAAAGAGTCTCAGAATAATAATCTGAGACTCTTTCTTTTTATAAAAGGTAAGTGTTTCTATTCTGCTGTTGCTTGCATCTTCTTGACAAGTGCTTTAAGCTTCATCATACATTCGATAGGTGTCATCGTATTGATGTCGATTCTCTTTAACTCTTTGGCGATTTCTTGGTTGATGGGGTCTGGCGCAAACATTAAGAGTTGACCTTCGTTGGTGAATTCATCAAGCTCTTCAAGTTTTTTGCTTTTCTCTTCTGCTTGAACCACTGACTTCTCTTGCAATGACTTTAGGATATGGTTAGCGCGTGAAACAATCTCTTTTGGTAACCCTGACATCTGCGCTACCTGGATACCAAAACTTTGATTGCTACTACCAGCTACAAGCTTTCTCAAGAATATTATCTTATCACCTAACTCCTTAGTCGCTACATTATAATTATGAATCCTTTCATACTTATCTGCTAATTGGCTCAACTCATGATAGTGCGTAGCAAAGAGTGTTTTTGGCTTTTCTTTTGATTGGTGAAGATATTCTACGATAGACCATGCGATTGATATCCCATCATATGTACTCGTACCTCTGCCTATCTCATCCAGTAGGATGAGACTTCTTGGAGATAAGTTGTTCATGATCGATGAAGTTTCTATCATTTCGACCATAAAGGTTGATTCGCCACTTGATATGTTGTCAGAAGCGCCCACTCTTGTAAATATCCTATCTACAATACCGATTTGAGCCTCTGCAGCCGGCACATAAGATCCGATCTGCGCCATCAGACAGATCAAGGCAGTTTGTCTTAAGATAGCGGACTTACCAGACATATTAGGGCCTGTGATCAGAAGCATCTGCTTGTCATCATTGCCAATGTGTAAGTCATTAGGAATGTAGGATTCTCCAGGAGGAAGATGTGCTTCAATCACTGGATGCCTTCCTTCTCTTATTATGATGTCATACTCTTCATTGACCTCGGGTCTGCAATAGTGTCTCCTTCGTGCTAGCTTGGCAAAAGAGTTCAGACAATCTAACTCTGATATAGTCAATGCATTCTTCTGTACCGCCGCTATATAATTACTCAACCAATCAAGAAGCTCTTCGTACAGCTCACTTTCTAATTTTATAATTTTCTCTTCGGCTCCGAGGATATCGGATTCTAGTAATTTTAATTCTTCGGATATGTACCGCTCTGCATTGGTCAGTGTTTGCTTTCTGGTCCAATGGTCAGGCACAAGTCCTTGGTTCTTATATTTGTTCGTTACCTCAAAGTAATAACCGAACACATTGTTGAATCCAACTTTTAAGTTTGTTATCCCTGTTTTTTCAGTTTCTTGTTCAAGTAACTCTGATAAAACATTCTTGCTATTAGATATCAAGTTTCTCAGATAGTCGAGATCTTCGTTGTAGCCATCGGCTATACCGCCACCCTTGTGCAAGTTGACAGGCGGCTCTTCTTTGAGGGCACTTTTTATTTTGTCAGATACTTTTTCAAGAGGATCAAGGTTGCTAACGATTGCTTTTACTCCTGTGTGCTTACTGCTAGCTAACGCAGTTTGTATATCTGGAATCTTCAATAGAGAAGTCCTTAAGTGATAGACTTCTCTTGGGTTGGCCTTTCTCAGAGCAACCTTTGCTATGATCCTCTCTAAATCACTTATGCCTTTAAGGTGACTGTCTATGATATCTGTAAGCGCCAAATCAGAAAGAATATAGTCTACGACTGAAAGCCTTGCTTCTATCTCTTTGAGATTAGTGAGCGGCAGCATGATCCACTTCTTGAGCAATCGCGCGCCCATCGGAGTTGAAGTAAAGTCAAGTATCTGATAGAGTGGGATGCCAGTAGGATGATTGCTATAAAGTAACTCTAAGTTTCTAATTGTAAACTGATCCAACCACACGTACTGATCCAGCTTGATGCGGCTAATCTTGTTGATGTGGCTAAGGTTGCTGTGCTGGTTCTCTTCTAAGTAATGAAGAATAGCTCCTGCTGATATCTGTCCAAGGTGATATTTTTCTATACCGTATCCTTTCAGATTAGAAACCTTGAGCAGGTCCGTGATCTTGTCTCTACAGAAGTCTAACTGCCAGATCCATTCATCCAAGCCATACATATAAAAAGCATCGCCCAGCTCTTCTTCAATTGTCTGCTTGTCTTTTTTCGAATATATAATCTCTTTAGGACTGTAAGTATTGATGAGCTTGATAACCTCAGGTAGAGTTCCTTCATACAATGAGAAATCACCTGTTGACAAATCCAAAAAGGATGTGCCAGCTCGGTCTCCAGTTCCGATGTGGATAGAGCCTAAATAATTATTCTCTTTTTGCTCAAGAAGATTGTCGTGCGTTCCTATACCTGGAGTTACTACATCTGTTACGCCACGCTTTACTATTTTTTTCTCTTTGCTGGGTTTTTCGAGTTGCTCACAGATGGCGACTCGGTATCCACCTTTGACCAATCGAGGTAAGTATGTATCTAAAGAATGATAAGGAAAGCCGGCAAGCTCTATATTAGATCCACCATTGTTACGCGCAGTCAGTGTGATACCCAGTGTCGCGGAGGCTTTAACCGCATCTTCTCCAAAAGTCTCATAGAAGTCTCCTACTCTGAATAAAAGCAAAGCGTCTTTGTGCTTTGCTTTCATCTCAAAGTACTGCTTCATAAGAGGCGTTACTTTTCCTTTTTTAGACTTACTCACTGTTAGGTTGGATGTTAACTATCAAAGGTAGCAAATGTACAATGGATAACGATTGTTCGTCATATGAGCTTATGAATTTATTCTTTGATCCGATATGGGCGTTTGCATCAAAAAGGCCTATTTCCACCTTGGGAAATAGACCTTGTTTTTGGGTTTGATATCATTTAGCGCCAGCTCCAGCCAAACTTAAAGCGTAGGTTGAGTACTGGTCCAGTTAACTCTTGGTTGCTAATACCTGGTAGGTCATTACCGCTCATGAACCTATATCCACCGTCTATACTCAGACGAAAGAATCTGGCGATGTTTACTTCGGCACCTATTGTTGGTTGAGCCACGAAAACGTTGTCAGATCCAAGATCTTCTACTTCTAACTTGCCACTTCCTGCTTGTAAGTAAATGATCGGGTGTAAGATCTCATGGCTTCTAAAGGTATATCCTAGAAAGAGGTCGTTGCCCTTTATTTCGATATTCTTGCCATCATCTGTGAGATCTGATTTGTAACCTGACCATCCTATCAAGAAATCATTGTTGATCTCAAATGCAAAGAATCCAGCGCTGTTTATGTCAAAGTCGTTTTTGAAATCAACTATTGCATTGGTGCTGCCACCCCAGATACCGGTTAATCTTAAGTGCCCATCATGATTGAAGATGGTCTCTTCTCTTTGAGCGTCTACTTGTGCGACCATGGAGAATAAAAAAAGAACAAGTGTAGATAGTCTGATCATCGTTTTAATTTTAATGGTTGTCGAAAGCTTGTGTGGATGCTTTTATCATGTATGCATCGCAACTTGAATCTAAAACTATATGAAAGCCTATGATTAGAACCTTGTAAATGGACGAGATGGGCGATTTATAAGATTATTAAGACTTCAATCATGATGAATCGGCCAGCGAGAGTCAAGGATTATTCTATTTCTTTAGCGAGATCTAAGGTGTAGTTAAGCCCCGTCTCATTGCTTTCTCTAAGTACAAGCGTGCCTTTAAACTTGATCAAAGTATTCTTTTGTCTGTAACTCTCGACGGACTTGGGCTTAACATTGAGATCCATGACTGTCTCTGGGCCTGCTTGCCCGCAAAAGAAGCATGCCGCAAATGAAGTCCTGGATAAAGCATAAGACAATCCCATAGCATCCAATGGTATTACATAACCCGAAATGATTACTTCTTGCCCTTCATATGACTTCAAGTGTTCTCCAAAGACGCCTGTAAGATTCGTAAGTCCGGTTGATTCGTCATATACTTCGCTCCAGGTGACGTCGGCGAGATCGTCCCATGTGAGGACAGTCTGTGCGTGCAAATCTATCAAAGAAGCAGATAGTATCACGAGTAAGAAAGCTAATGTCTTAATAGACTTCATGACATCATAACGTGGAAGAACATAGAACGATTCCATAGGATCGAAAAAAGTTACTGGTATATTAGTGGCGATGGAATACTCAAGTGCGGACAATCTACTTTCTGACATAAAATCAGGCCAGATTTTGCCCGTTTATGTATTGCACGGTGTGGAACCTTTCTTCATCGATAAAGTGACTTCGCATATAGAGAAAAAGCTACTCAGTGAAGGAGAACAAGCGTTTAACCAATCTGTTCTTTATGGTCGTGATGTAGATAGTAAGCAAGTTCTGGACTATGACCGCCAGTATCCTATGATGGCAGAGCGAAGGGTAGTGATTATCAAGGAAGCTCAAGGGATGAGAGATCTAAAATCTTTAGGCTCTTATATTAGTAGCCCTTCTCCTCAGACGGTTTTGGTGATCGCCCATAAGAAGAAGATCGACGGAAGGATTAAGTGGGTCAAAGAAGCCAAAAAATCTGACCAGATTGGCATGATGTCTTCTGATCCAGTGCAAGAGTATAAGCTTAATGCTTGGATCACGAGTTATGTCAAGAGCCAGAAGCTAAAGATGACGGGAGATGCAGTGGAGATGCTTAGTCAGTACTTAGGAACTGACCTTAAGAAGATAACCAATGAGATTGAAAAAATAAAAGTCAATCTGGATGCAGGAGAGCTGGTCGATATCCCTCAGATAGAAAAGTACATCGGTATCAGCCGCGACTATGACATCTACGCCTTGCTCAAAGCTCTGAGTAGAGGAGATACACCCAGGGTGCATGAGATCACCTACAACATAGAAGCCAACGTAAAAGTCCAGCCTCTTCAGATGATTATACCGGGCATGGCAACCTACTTTGAAAAAGTACTCGTTGTGGCTCAGAATTTTAAAAAGGATGATAGAACACTCGGTTCTATGATCGGTTCTTATGGCTCTTATGTCAAGGAGTATCGAGATATGGCCAAAAGATATGGCTACTCTGGCCTCATCAAGATTTATAAAATGTTGCTCCAAGCGGATGCTCAGTCTAAAGGCTTTGAAAGGAGAAAAGGAGATGGCATACTCAAGGAATTAGTAGGGAAGATATTGCTCTTCCAAAGAGTGCCTTCTAATCAGTAACTAATACTGAGTTGAACTCAACTTCCTTATAACTTTCTAAAATAAATCCAGATAGAACTGCCACAGAAACGAAGGTGGAAGTATAGAATAAGTAGGAGTAAGGGATAATCAAGAGATTGTAAAATACCACTAAAGAAAGTTTAAGTGCACAAAGTGCAAACAGATTAAATGATGTATTGATTTTGTAATACTTATAGAATCCAAAAAGTAGAATTGGCAGAATTATGCTTATCCAAAGTTGAGCATGATGTAACCCACCCAAATATTCAAATGAAAAGTACTTCGCTAATCCAAGATTGGCCTCAATAGTGGGAAGATACTTGCCTGGATCTGCTTGAACAGAGGCTAAATAGTTTTGCGGCATGCCAAAGATCATTTTAAGATGAGGAAGTGTCCCAGTGGAAATGATCAATATTATAGTTGTGACCAATGTCCCTACGGTCACTTGCTTAAGTATATTATATTTTTTAGATAAAAGGAGATAGATGCCTAGCCCTAAGGCCCAAGGCGCAAGACCATATCTGCTCATCAGACAGAGGCCAAGAGAGAGACCAACAAGCCACCAAGCCCTGCTCATCAAGGCATAACATAATACAAGATAATATCCAATGACTATACCTTCTTGGGAGAGGCTGATCATGCTATAATCATACACTGTCATCATCGTCCAAAGCAGAACCAATGGTATGCCTAAGGTGGATAAATCGATATGACTATATCTTGATTTTTTAAGGCTTGAGATCATCAGTCCACAACCGATGAGCATAGCAAATACAGAGATCCAACGCATGTCTATATCTAAGATGTGATGAAGAGAATAGGGAAGCCACATGGCTGGAAGATAGATAGGTTGCATGCCGTCCCATATTTCTGGGATGATACCATAGACAGGTTCGCCTTGAGTGAATCTCAAAGACATCTTGTCGATAACAGGCAGCATATCCGCAACTCGATAATCAATTTGTACTGCTGTAAATATCTCTTTGCAATAATGAATGACGCCTAATGACATCAATAGAATAAAAGGAAGGCTCAATGAAATCGAATCTTGCTTTTTGGTCGAACTTAAATCGCTGTGTATGTTACGTATGATGGGTAGTAGACCGATGCTTAATCCAGTTATAATATATATCCAAGAAACCGGAACTTCTCGACAGTAATCTTTAAAAAAGCCATGGCAGAGTATTTCAATGACAATTAGAAAGCAAAGGGCGATGCGCATCATCAATAGATCGGTTTCTAAACTTTATGCCAAGCAGGTATCGCTCCACATTCTTTGTAAAATTGATCGAGATACGATATCATAAAGTCATGTCGTTCTTGAGCGATGGCTAAAGCTGCCTTTGTATTCATCAACTCTTTAAGCTTTAATAACTTTTCGTAGAAGTGATTGATAGTTGGGGCTTTGCTCGATTTATACTGCTCTTTAGTCATGTATTCCAAAGGTGCTATCTGAGGATCATACATAGCTCTTTGTTTATGTCCTCCATAACTAAAAGCTCGTGCGATCCCTATAGCACCAATCGCATCCAGCCTATCTGCATCTTGTACAACTAAAAGCTCTGGGCTACTCCAAGTTACTTTCTCCAAGCTGTTTTTATAAGACATGTGCTTTACAATGTTGACGATGTGCTCGATACTTTCTTGATCGACATTTTCTTGTTCTAACCACTCTTTTGTAAGTCTGGGTCCGATGGACTCATCTCCATTGTGAAACTTTGGATCTGCAATGTCATGGAGCAAAGCGGCCAATGATACCAGATCGTTGTTAACGTTCTCTCGTTCAGAAATTAGAATAGCGTTCTTCCACACGCGATCGATATGCCACCAGTCATGTCCTCCTTCAGCATCGCTAAGATGAGCTTGTACTTTTGCTGCTATCCGATTTATGACATCTTCCATGTGATGACAAAGCTAATCAGATCGACGCTTTAGACAAATTAGTATGCCAACTCGCATTACAAACTTGTCTATAACCATCCTTCTTTGAGATACCATTGGGTAGTTTCTTCGACCGCTTCCTTTAGTGAATACTTCGATTGATAATCGAAGTCGTCCACGAGATTAGATATATCGCAATCCCAGTTTTGTGCTTTTGCTTTAGCGATCTGCTCTGCGTTGAGCAAGCTTTTTTTACCTGTTATCTTATCAAAGATGCCGGTTACAAGACTTGCTGTATCCAAGGCTACATAAGGTATGGTAAAGCTGAATGGCTTGATGTCCAGTGACGATGCGATATTTGCTAAGTAATCTTGCATCTTGTGGATGCGGCCGTCACTGACAAAGTATGATTTGTGCTTTATATCAGATAAAGTGGCATCAAGCACAACGCGAACCAAGTCTTTGACATAAACGAAGGTGTACTTGATCTTCTTATTGCCAACAACAGGAGTGACTCGATACCTTTTTACTGTCTGCCAGAAAGCGAATAAATCCCGCTCTCCTGGCCCAAATACAGCTGTGGGCCTTAAGACCATCAACGGTAAGCCATCAACCTCTGCCAGTGCTCTCTCTGCCCTAAGTTTGCTTTGGCCATAGGTAGTTCTTGGAGACGGCTCGATATTATTGTTGATAACGTTTTCAGGAGTACCGTCTGCACTGCCATAAGCCTCGATGCTGGATATAAAGATGAACTTCTTAAGTATGGTACCGATTTCTTCTTGTGCAAGCTTAGCGAGCTTCACAGTATAGTCTACATTTACTCTGAAGTAATCCTTATTGTTTTGTGCTCTTGTGACCCCAGCGTTATGGATGATGAAGTCAAACTGCTCTTTTTTTAGAAGCTTGGCTAATGCCGCGTCATCTTCAAAATCTAAAATCGCAAAGTTGATCTGCGGATCTGTTAGTAGCGCCTTGCTTGAAGAAGCTCGTATACCTGCATAGACTTCTAATCTTCGTCCAAGTGCTTCTCTGACCAACCAGCTACCGACAAATCCGCTGGCTCCAGTGATCAGTATCTTAGGCATTGATATCGTATTTGAAGATGCGATAGGTCTTGTATAGTTCACTATTGAGCTTCAGGGCAGAAGCGTTCATCTCTTTATTATTTTCTAATACCCAAGAGACTTCGCCTGCTTTCACGCCCAACCTGCGGGCTGCGAGTATATTTTTAGAAAAGAAGATAGCTTCGATTCCTTTTCGGCGATATTCAGGATTGACACCCAGAGCGATGATACGGACGTAGTCGGTTTTCTTCTTTTTTCTAAGTAGCTTGATGATATTGAAAGGGAATAGCCTTCCATTCTTGAAGCCTTTTGTGATCTCGTTGATATTGTAGATGGTCACGCCAAATCCAACAGGAACACCATTATCCTCCGCTATGTAACACCAGTCTGGACTCAAGATCATTTTGAGTTCATCAGCTAACCGCTTGGTTTCACGATCTGTCATCGGAACAAATCCCCAGTTGTTAGACCAGGCGTTATTCCAGATTTTTCTCACATGCTCCACATCTTCTTTTAGTGATTTGGGAGTGATAGAGCGAAAGGTGATGCCTTGTCTTCTCAGCCTTTCTTCGAGTGATTGAGCTAATCTGATAGACTTCTCTGCGACTTTATCAGTATATAAAATATAAGCAAGGAAGTCCATCTCTTTGCGGAAGCCATACTTATCCATGAAGTCCTTGTAGTATGGATAATTGTAGGTCATCATTACCTTCGGCGACTCATGAAAGCCATCCACTAACATCCCAGCAGTATCATTGGTACTGAAGTTGGTAGGACCTATGACTGCTGTGCAACCTTTATCTTTTATCCACTTGACTGCAGCGTCTAAGAGCGGCTTACAGACATCATAGTCTTCTATGACATCGAAGAAGCCAAAGAAACCCACATTGTCATTGTGATACTTATTATAGTTGTTATTTAAGATAGCTGAGATTCTTCCAACTACCTTACCATTGGACTTTGCCAAGAATGATTCTACTTCAGAATGCTCAAAGAATGGATTCTTCTTGCGGCTGAACATCTCTTTTTGTGCCATGTACAACTCAGGTACATAGTGAGGATCATTTCTATATAAATCGTGAGGGAAGTTGATGTATTCCTTGAGCAGAGAAGATTTATCTGCTACTATGATATCAACCTTCATGCACTCGCTGCGCTGCTAATTCGAATACGCCTAACTCTTTAGCGCACTTATGAATCTTAGTAACCGCCTCTTCGATTTGTTCGAATGTGTGGGTTGCCATCAATGAGAACCTCAACATAGAAGAACTACTTGCTACAGCCGGGGAAACCACTGGATTGACAAATACACCTTCTTCCAACAACATCTTAGTGATGCTAAAAGTCTTAAAGTCATCTCTAATGAAGATTGGTATGATCGGTGTCACTGTGTGACCTGTATCAAACCCAGCTTCTTTTAAGAGCTTCATCGCATAGTGAGTGTTATCCCAAAGCTTTTGCAGTCTTTCTGGCTCTGACTCCATAATATCAAGGGCAGCAAGAGCAGAAGCAGCATTTGCAGGAGCGATACTCGCACTAAAGATTAAAGATCTCGCATTGTGCTTTAAAAAGTTGATCGTATCATGATCAGCAGCTATAAAACCACCAATACTTGCTAATGATTTAGAGAAAGTACCCATGATCAAGTCCACCTTGTCAGTAAGACCGAAGTGATCAGCAGTACCTCTACCATTTCTACCTACAACACCAAGACCATGCGCATCATCTACCATTATGTTGGCATTGTACTTCTCAGCTAACTTGGATATCTCTGGTAGGTTAGCAAGATCCCCTTCCATGCTGAAGACGCCATCTACGGCGATGATTTTTACTTTATCTATAGCACACTTCTGAAGTATTTTTTCAAGAGACTGCATATCGTTGTGTCGATACTTCAATACTTTAGAGAATGACAATCTCGAACCATCTATGATACAGGCATGATCCAGATCATCAATGATGATGTAGTCATGTCTACCTGATATCGATGAGAGCACACCCAAGTTTACTTGAAATCCCGTAGAGAAAACAAGCGTACCGTCTTTGCCTACAAACTGAGCGAGTCTATTTTCAAGCTCGATATGGAGGTCAAGTGTTCCGTTGAGGAAGCGAGATCCAGCACATCCACTACCATATTTGTCAATGGCAGCCTTAGAAGCTTCTTTTATTTTAGGGTGTGTTGTGAGTCCCAAGTAGCTATTAGAGCCAAACATTAAGACATCTTGGCCGTTGATTTTTACTACGGTATCCTGTTCAGATTCTATCGTTCTGAAGAACGGATATATGCCCATTTTATCAATCCTTTGTGGGATATCGTAGGCTTTCATGCGCTCTTTTAGCATATCAACTTGTTTTAGACAGCGGTGATTTAATCGGCAAATATAAGTATAATAAGTATTCCTTATGAAGCATCAGCAGAGAGAGTTTCTCTTTTCTTTTCTCCTTTCTCTTCCTTAAAGTTACTCCTCACGATATGGTCCCATAATGGGCTGCTTACGCCAAAGCCAGCCTCAGGATCCACATAATGATGCTTTAAGTGATGTGTTTTAAGTGTATTCCAAAGTTTTCCCTTGACTTCTAAGTGATGGATGGCATAGTGAAACATGTCATATATCAAGTAGCCCAGCAAGAAGGCTGCGAAAAAGATGTAAAAACCTGGCATCGGTATAAAAGAACTCCACAAGAAGTAAAATCCTGTAGCCAATGGTATGCTCACAGATGGTGGTAATACCAGTCTTAATCTATCACAAGGATAATCATGATGTACGCCATGGAAGATGAAGTGCAGCTTCTTACCCCACTCTGAAGTAGGGTGAAAGTGAAAGATATATCTGTGCATGATGTATTCAGTCAATGTCCATGCCAATAGACCCAACATCAACCATGCAAAGAAGTCAACAGCCCCCAAACTCCCAGCAACAACCGACTGATATACAAAGTATCCTATAGCTGGTATGAATATGAATAGAGGTACTGAAAAGTGCACCTTAGAAAGAGCTTCCATCCAACCTTGGTCAAAGAGTCTTATGGACTCTGGGCTATTGGAAACGTATAGTTTCTTAGTTGTCATGGTTCAATCAATATTTTTTTATAATGCTCTTCATTAGAGTTGATATCGGTCCCGAAGACCTCTATATACTTGACGTCAGGAAAGACTCCAAACTCTAATGCATAGACATATATGTTGTTCAATGCAATGTTGCGGCCGTCTTCTTGATACACGACTCGATAGTCGCTAGATCCATCGATCTTGTTGATATAGAAAGACATGTCGTGATAAGAGACAAACTCAAACTTGTATAGTTCTGAAGATATCTTGCTCGATTCGTAGCCATAGGCTAAGCGATTTTGATACTCATTGAGCTCATTACGCACGCCACCGGCAGTAAACCTCATCCAGTAAGCATCCATAGGAAGGTGATCATTGATCAGACCTTCTGGTGTTCTGTTTACTTTATAGACTATAGCATCTTGGTTTTGATTGCGCTGGATATAAAAGAGTAAGTCTCGATCAGCTGGAGGAGTAGGGTACCAGCCAGGTCTCCCTTGAGATCCAGGGTCAACGAATACTTTCTTTTTTAGCTCGTTCTTCACGCTTGGTTGGTTTCCTAATCAAAGGTAGTAGATTTTATCCTTTTCGTTTTATTGTTAGGCTTCTTTGACTTTCGTCAAATGTTAGAACTCTACCTTTATCCGAGCACGGATACCTAATCCCTTCTTGCCAAACAGTTCTGGCACATTGGGGTGATCGAGATAACTGAATCTTTTAACAAGATCTAAGCGTAGTACTTTGAAGATATTAGTGATACCAACGCTACCTTCTATATAAGGCCCATCTGTAAACAGATAAGTGAGCGATCTGCCTTCTTCATCGACATCAAATCTTGGAATAGATGGATCCTGATTGGGATCATTACTATCAGATAAAGAGCCATAAACCATCTTAAAAGTTGCGACTTCTCTAAGCTTCAACTTCTTAAATAAAGGCAATCTGTTAAATATAAATCCCTTGAAAAAATGCTCAGCTCTTATAAATACCTGTTGGTCGCTCACAAACTCTAAGAAGTTCATCATATTGAATGATTCTCTTTGATAGGCAAACGATTGGTTCGCAGGAGGTATAAACAGCTCTGTGTACGGCAAGTCTCCCCAGATCTTTGTTGCTTCGATGCCAATATTAGTATGACCAAGGATACTCATGTTGATCCTCTTGAAGAATCCTAATTCTAATTTGTGATAGCCATAGTTGCTACCAAAGAAGTCCTTGATCGAAGTCTCATATCTCAACGTCCAGATTGGATATTCGTTGATGATAGGTCTTCTATATTGGCGACCTTGTATAAACTGTTTGTTAGGCGCCAACTCCAAGTTGATACCTATAGTTGTTGTTTCTATCTCATTGAGAAATGATGGTTCCCCATTCTCATCTGTAAAGCCGAGAATGAGATCTCCATATGGTCTTCTGTTCTTATCTGCAAAGACGATGTCATATGCGAACCCGGGCGTCTCTTTAGTATATTGTATTCGTAGTTCTCTATCGAGGAACATATTGTTCGTGGCCCCTCGCCTGAGTGATAGCAGAAGGTTATCCTGCTGTATAAATTGTAGATCTTGCCCAGGGAAGGTCACGTCGTTTTGATAGACCACTTTCAAGAAGTGTCTTGGGTTTCTTTTCCAATCTTTGTTGAAGCTATAAGTAAGACCCGTTTTATACTTTACTTTTTTGTCTCTTGTGCCATATGCAGCATAACCATCGATAAGAAGATTCTTGTTGAAGTTGAGGTTGGTCTCTCCACCGATTCTTAATCGTGACCCTTCCACTTGATTGAAACTATAAAAAGTAGGTAGAGGGCCTATGTCAAATTTTGGAAAGGGTACATAACCACTGGTCAAAATTCTTATCCCAGTTACTAATCTTTTATAGGCTGGCATACTGGTTAATGTGTCGATCATCTCATAGAGATCGTTCTGCGTATTTGTTAAGTCTATGATTCTATTTTCAGTCCACCAGTCTTCCTCAAAATCAAAGGCATTATCAGATTTTATAATTTTCTCAAGGCCCGAATAGACTTCTGGGTCACTGGCCTCTTTAAAGCTAAAGTTGTCATAGCCCAAGGACCGAGTCCCATAAAAACCGATACCGTTTTTGGATATACTATAGTCGACTACAACCTCATCTTTTGTCAATACGTATGAGCCGTCTTCAAGTGGTTCAAAATCTTGACTGACCTTGATGTCGTTTATAAAGTTGAGATGTATATCCCCTATGATACCAAAGTCCGCTCTTGTAACTGTATGATCTTCATCGTTAGAGACATACAAGTCTCCAGTAAATCCAAAGTTGGACTTGTTCTTTGGTATAAAGCCAAGACGAATGCTGCTTGTTCCATTTACATTAGTGGTGTCTAATATATAGAATCTATAAAAGTTGATGGCCAGTGGTGATATCGGACTTACGAAGCTATGATCCAAAAGAGGTATGGTGTTATCGTATATGTCTATGTCTTTGTATAAAAACTCAATGACATCATTGATGCTCTTGTCATCCATCTCTTCATCAAACTTTGTCAACTTGATAGCGTTTTGATATTCCTTACGTGCTTCAGGACTTTTGCGATAGTGAACCTTACTTTTTACTTCTCTCAGAAAGACAGGTAAGAACACTTTACCATTGACATTGGAGGTGTCTAAGTAATTCCATAGAACATCAAAGCTGTTGAAAACGCGCCTGTCTTTGAATTGCTCTGTGATGTTATTAAGATCTATCTGTATCTTCTCATGTTGATCGAAAGAATAGAAATCTTTACCCTCAAGTCTATTGTCTTTTTTGTTTTCAATCACCTTGCGCATTAAGTCGACAGCGGGATTGTTCTTTTTGCTGTATCTGCCACGCTTGGCAATGACGGTTACATTCTTAAGTTGTAATTGTTTTTTGTTGAGTCTGATTTCTATGTTACGTGTTTTGTTTTCTTTTTTAATGAAAACACACTCTTCTTCAAAACCCAAAAAGTTAGCACAAAGAGAGTCTGATACAAACCTTGATTCTATTTCAAAAAATCCATCAAGATCCGTAGCTGTCCCAACGCTGGTTCCTTTGAAAATGACATTTACAAATGCCAATGCTTCTCCTGTCTCACCATCGAAGACCTTGCCTGAAACTTTTGTAACTCCCTGTGCCGAGATAGAAAGGGATACCAGAAGTAATATGAAGATCGATGCAATTGATCTATACATAGTAGTCACCATAAATGGATAAACACAATTAATTAGAGTCTATAACGTATGATCGGTGGAAATAGGTTGTTAAAAAGCCGTTTATTTTAAGAAAAAAGCAAAGATTCTGCTTGCTGACATCCGTATAATTTAAGGTATCCTGAGCGAACGAAAGCCAAACGAAATATTGGCGAATGGACACTTCCCATTATATACCGTTTCAAAAGAACTAAAGACTATTCTATATTTGCCTCGATCTATAATGTGCAGATATGAAAAACAGTAAGATTGGTGGGTTGGGATATTATGTCCCTGAGAAAGTAGTGACTAACAATGACCTGGCAGCATATATGGATACATCAGATGAATGGATCCAAGAAAGAACAGGGATAAAGGAGCGTCGATATGCTAAGAAGCACGAAGAAACGACTACGACAATGGGCGCCATAGCTGCCCAAAGAGCTATAGAAGATGCTGGTATAGCCAAGGAAGATGTTGACTTTATAGTCTTCGCAACACTGAGCCCAGACTACTTCTTCCCAGGGTGTGGTGTTTTGGTGCAAAGAGAGCTTGGCATCACGGATACGGAGATAGGAGCTATAGATATACGCAATCAGTGTTCTGGATTTATATATGCGATGTCAGTAGCGGATCAGTTCGTCAAAACAGGTATGTATAAGAATGTGCTAGTGATTGGTGCTGAGATGCATAGTATGGGGCTTGATTTTGATACTCGAGGACGTAACGTTACCGTCATCTTTGGTGATGGAGCAGGAGCGGTTATCGTTCAACCTACAGAAGACAAGATGAAAGGTGTCCTAACCACTCATTTACACTCTAACGGTACTAAGGCTGAAGAGCTGGCTCAGATAACACCTGGATCACATGGCGGCTATCACCTAGGACAAGAACAATTTGGTTTCCCTGATGCCGAAGAGCCAGGTGGCATATACATAACGCAGAAGATGATTGATGATCACCTTATCTATCCTAATATGAATGGCCC
>CALIHL010000135.1 GCA_938022935.1 uncultured Saprospiraceae bacterium | reverse complement strand
CATTACTTGATATAGACTCCCATCTTGAGCATGCGATAGAAAAAGCTCATCCTTGCTGTTAAAAGCGATATTGTCCGCGCCTTCAAACCCTCGGTTAACTTCGCGCTTTGTTTTGACAGCAATATCGACTTCATACACTACGCCTGTATTGTGATCGACTGTATAGAGCATGCCTTTAGAATTAAACTTAACAGCTGCAGGAGTAACTAAGTCGTCTATAATGACTTCAAGCGTCCCCTTATCCACGTCTATCTTTACAATCTGACCTTTAGACCATATCGGCCCGTACAAGTATCCATCAGGGCCAAAGTCCATTCCATTGAGCCAGCCCAATTCTTTGATGATCAACCTTGGCGGCTCTTTCAACTCTGGATCCAACTCATACAAACCATCACTTTGAAAGTCTAATGCAACGAATAATCGTCCATCATCAGAAAAAGTGATTGGGTTAGCGCCGGGTGATACAAACTGCTTCGACGTACTTCCATCTGGACGCAAACGTCCTACTTCACCTGTCAAGATAGAAGTGTGATACAAGGAACCGTCGGGGCCAAATATGAGGTCATCAGGGCCTTCGATCCCTTCCGCTTGATCTAATGTATCGATAATCTCACCTGTGTCTGTATCTACCACTCCAATCAATCTACTCACTACAGAAGCCACATGAAGGCGATCATCTTTATCAAAGTATAAACCATTGGCACCATTGAAGAAAGAGCCTTGGATAAGGGTCGTCTTTTCATCTTCAAGGGTTCCGTGTGCTCCTTCTTTGTGAGTTAATCCGCATGACGTATAGATCAAGACAGTTAGCAAACAAACGATTGTTAAAAATAAATTCCTGAGAGCCATGTTGTATGCTTATGATTGGATGATGAATATAGACAAGATTAAGCTCAAAACGAAATTTAGTAGACAGACTTGTCTGTTTTGTAAATTTGGTATACATTTGCATCATGAAGCATTCTGCTGTAAGACAGACCATTATCGATACTGCATCAGACTTGTTCTATAACAATGGATACAATCTGACGGGTATCAATGAGGTCATCAAAGAGGCAGGCATAGCTAAGGCAACTCTATATAGCCACTTTAAGTCTAAAGATGAATTGTGCTCAGCATATCTTCAACATAAGCATGGGACTTTTCTTGAAGCATTTGACACTTACGTAAATGATGTACCAAAGGGCAAAAAGCGAATCACAGCGATTTTTGATTTTCTAAAAGAGTTTTACGAAAGTGAGGGCTTTAACGGCTGTTGGTGTATCAACACTATCTCGGAAATACCTAAAGAGAAAATAGAGCTACGAACGGAAATCAAAAATCAAAAGAATGAATTTCGTGATGTCCTACTGAATATTATAAAAGATAGCTTGCCAGAGTTAAAACCTAAAAAGAAAAAAGAATTGGCCAACCAGATTTACTTATTGTACGAAGGCGCTGTGTCTGAAAGCTTCCTACATGGAGAAGTATGGCCTATAGACTCAGCCCAATCAATTTGTAAAATCTTATTGGCTTAAAAAATTTACATGAATTAAGACAGACCTGTATGTTCATATTTAATAACATTAAAAATATAACACAATGAGTACATTCAAAAACAAAACTGCTTTAGTCATTGGCGGAACAAGTGGCATCGGCCGCGCAACATCAGAACATCTTTTAGCTCAAGGAGTCAATGTTCACATTGTAGGTCGCAGCCCTCAGAAGATCCAAGATGCTCCAGGTCTTACAAAACATCAAATTGATATCACCAACCAACAACAAGTTGATCAACTGATCAATACAATTCGTGATATGGATAATCTCGATTATTTGGTCAATGCTTCTGGAATATTTGGTCCAAAGCCGTTCTTGGACCATACAATTGAAGATTATAACTCTTACTTAGATCTTAACAGAGGTTTCTTCTTTATCACGCAAGCTGTTGCCAACAAAATGAAAGATACCAAAGGTGGATCTATCGTCAACGTGGGATCTATGTGGGCAAAGCAAGCTGTAAAAGCAACACCATCAACAGCATACTCGATGCAGAAAGCAGGTCTTCACTCACTCACGCAACATCTGGCTATGGAGCTTGCTGATTATAATATCAGAGTCAATGCCGTATCTCCAGCTGTTGTTGATACACCAGTATATTACGGCGTATTTGGTGGAAAAGCAGAAGCAGCAGAAGCTCTTGTAGGATTTAACGGTTTCCACCCAATTGGTAGAAATGGCAAGGCATCAGAAGTTGCTAATAGTATTGCCTTTCTTTTATCAGACCAATCTTCTTGGACAACAGGAGCAATCATCGATGTTGATGGTGGCGTCCGAGCAGGAAGAAACTAATGATAACTATTTCTTCGTCTATCTCTAATAAAAGCCAATTGTCATACTTCTAGCTTAGGCTCCTATATCTTTCTTTTCAAAACATCTCTATCAAATCTTTGGTTTCAGGGTCCAAGATAAGATAGAGATGTTTTCTTAGGTTCTATATGACTCAGACTCAACCTTTGTATGACCAGCCAATATTAGATTGTAATATGTAAGCTTAGCACAGTACTTTGTGTATAACAAAGTCAATAGAATGAGTCAGGTTGATACTACAATTGCTACACCCAAAAAAGTATCAGTATCTACAAAATTCTTCTACGGACTTGGCTTCTCATCAAGAGGTATCAAGGATGGGCTCTTTCAAATATTTGCATTCTTCTACTTTAGTCAAATGCTTGGATTAGATCCTGGATTGGCAGGTTTGGCTTCTCTGATATCTTTGATATTTGATGCAGTATCTGATCCTGTTGTTGGTGTGATCTCCGATGGCTGGACATCTAAAAAATGGGGACGGAGACATCCATTTTTATTTGCATCTGCAGTGCCGCTTGGTATTTTGACTTGGCTGCTATTTATGCCTCCCGCTAGTCTTGGTCAGTCTGGGCTCTTTATGTGGTATTTGACTTTTACAATTTTAATTCGCTTGGCGCTCACGGTTTTTGTAGTGCCATTCACTTCTCTTGGCGCAGAACTGTCTACCGACTATCACGAGCGTACTTCTATCACGGCTGTTAGGATCATGTTTGCTTCAGTTGTATCACCTATCATCATGATCATCGGATATTTGTTCTTTTTCAAAAAGACAGATGAGATAGAACATGGACTTTTCAATCTTGCCGCCTACCCAAAGTTTGCAATGTTCTGCGGTGCACTCATGATCTTCTTTATTCTAATTAGCGCTTGGAAGACAAGGCATGTGATTCCTAATCTTCCCAAGCAATCAGAACAGCAAAAGTCAATGTCGTTCTGGGACATGATCGGAGGCGTCAAAGAAGCTGTAAAAATGAAATCATTCACCAGTCTTGTACTATCGCTTATCTCCGTTTATGTGTCGATTGGTATCGGTATGGTCTTCAGCACTTACTTTGGTACATACTATTTTGAATTTAGCTCGGAGGAAATGGCCCTCCTTCCCATAGGTGCAGGACTGGGCGGATTGTTTTCGATGGTTCTTGCCCCAATGATGGGCAAAGCTTTTGACAAAAAGAAAGGACTCATCATAAGCACCTTGCTTTTCTCATTCTTCTTCTCTCTACCATTCAACTTAA
>CALIHL010000134.1 GCA_938022935.1 uncultured Saprospiraceae bacterium | reverse complement strand
CTTTCCTCTTCTTTTTCGTCGCCTTAGTCTTGGTAGCCATTATACATATTAAATGAAACGCTAATATATTAACACTTTAGACATATTAGGTATTTTTTTAACATATTAATCATTATAAATCAATAAGTTACTGATTTTCAGGCTATAGAATAAGTTATGGATAGAGTAAATTATAGCACATAGATCCATATCATGACGACATGGTCAAGTTGAGCCCAACAACAAGAAAAGGAAGAAAAGAACGCTACCTAGGTAGTGGCTCCTTTATCGACGAAAAACAAGTAAAGCACTTTGCGATTGAGATAAGCCAAGATCAGCGATCCTACAAACACTACTAACGCTAGTGTAAACAGAAGACCACCGTCATCTTTAACAACAACACCAAGTTTAGTAAGATGTAGACCAAGAGCTCCAACCATCAGCCCAGCACCCATCATAGCTCCAAATGCAGTGTAACGAGGTATCAAGATAAGTATCGCTGCTATCAGTTCTACAACACCTATGATAACTCTCCCTTGAGCACCTAATCCAGACTGCTCAAAGATGTAGACGCTTTCAGGATGACCCGTAAACTTGAAGTACAATGTCTGTAGTAAGATTCCTGCGACAACAATTCTTAAGAACCAATGGATATACTTCATCTTCTTATTTATGAGGTGTAAATCTAATCATTAGAATGAAGCTTCTCTAAGATTTGATGGACTACCCGACTATGGGCTTTCCCTGATAGGTGTAACCCATCTCAGGCTGCCAAGGGCTGCATCATAAAGCCAGTCTTTTAACAATTCTAATGTGCTTAGTATATATTTATCGTCAGATAGACATGGATCATCTTACAGACAAAGAATATCAGCGATACGCGAGGCACTTCAATCTGCCGGACTTTGGTATAGAAGCACAACGCAAACTGAAGACCAGCAAAGTCTTGGTCGTAGGAGCCGGAGGTCTTGGCTCTCCAGTCATTCTTTATCTCGCAGCTGCTGGTATCGGCACAATCGGAATCATAGATCCTGATGTTGTCAGTCTTTCTAATCTTCAAAGACAAGTGCTATATCGCGATGAGGATATAGATCAAAAGAAAGTTACGCTTGCCGCAAATCAAATTCGATCAATCAATCCGCACATAAAGGTCAATACTTACGATACTCACCTAAACAATAACAACGCCCTCGACATCATCAATGAGTATGACATAGTTGCTGATGGTACAGACAACTTCCCAACGAGGTACTTGGTCAATGACGCTTGTGTAATATCAGGAAAGATGAATGTCTATGCGTCCATTTATCAATTTGAAGGACAAGTCTCGGTATTCAATTATCAAAATGACGATGGGACAAGAGGTCCCCACTATCGTGATATATATCCTGATCCTCCTGCTCCTGGTTTAGTCCCTGATTGTGCTACAGGCGGCGTGCTTGGTGTGCTTGCTGGCATCGTTGGAACGCAACAAGCTCTGGAAGTTATCAAACTTGCTTCTGGTATCGGAGAGCCACTGGCAGGAAGGCTTCTGCTATATGATGCACTTACCTCTGAGACAAGGATTATAAAGCTTCAGATTAAAAGTCATACAGAAGTTTCAGAATTAGTAAACTATCGAGACTTTTGTGGTGTTGTACCAGACACAATAGAGAATAATAGTCAAGACATGAAAGAGATAACAGTACAAGAACTCAAGCAGTGGAAAGATGAAGGCAAAGACTTTCAATTAATCGACGTGAGAGAGCAGCACGAATATGACTTTGCTAATCTTGGTGGAGAGCTCATCCCACTTGGAGATATCATGGCAAGATCCGAGGAAGTGTCAACTGAAAAGGAAGTTGTCTTGATGTGCAGAAGTGGACAAAGGAGCGGGGCTGCTTTGAGTGCTCTACAACAGCAAGGTGATTATAATCTCTTCAATCTTAAAGGAGGATATCTAGCTTGGGCAGCTGAGATAGATACTAGCCTGCCAAGGTATTAGAAACCGCTATCTCTAATTTTACCGATTAAGTTTTTCTTTACGTCAGACCATTCTGACCTTAAGATGCTATAGTAGACTGTGTCTCGACGACGTCCATCACTCATTACAGTATGGCTTCTGAGTGCACCTTCATATTGTGCCCCTATGCCTTCCATGGCTTTTCTCGATTGCTTATTGGCTCCATCAGCTTTTAGCTCTACTCGCTCATAGTTAAGTGTCTCGAAAACATAGTTCAACATTAGTAGCTTGTTATGTCTGTTCAGGCCTGTCCGTTGATATAGTTTTCCAATCCAAGTCCAACCAATTTCAAGTCGCTGATTAACTGTGATATGTTACCAAATCTGCTGGTCCCAGCATATTGTTTAGCAGACTTATCAAAGATTAGAAAAGGAACAATATCACCATTTGTTAGACCAGTTAAAGCCTTAGAAAAGTAAGCTTCAAATAAAGAAACTGTAGATATATCCGAAGGAGAATAAGTCAGTAATTCGGGCTCAGACAAAGCGATCTCCTGTATAGGTCGCACATCCTCTATAGATTGGATAACAGACAGCTTTACTCTATCATCCTCTAAGCCATTGTCTATCAAGTATTGTATATCTTTAGCCTTCATCTTAACGAAACTTTCAACTTACAGCAATGTACAAATATCTACTATCAGCCATTCTACTCATCGGCTATTCTAAGATTGCTTCTGCTCAGAATGCTCCTCGAGATATCATTCAGAAAAGCATCGACTATCATGATCCAGATGGATTGTTAAAGTCAGGGAAGATAATCTTAGACTTATCTGAAACAAGGCCAAACGGTGCTGACAGAAAAACTACAGTAGAACTTGATGATGCGAAAGGCTACGCCAATATTGTAACCTCAGCAGATGGCACTACAAAAGAGATGCGGCTAAAGAAAGGAAAATCAAAGTTCAAACTTAACGGTAAACGAAGAATCTCTGCTGCAGATAAAGAAAAGCACGGACTTACAGCAGTTCGACTGATCTTCATGAAGAACTACTACAGATACCTTTGGTTACTTCCGATGACATTAGAGGACGAAGGAACCATCGTAGGATCAGACTATAACATCGTTGATTTTTTTGGAAAGACTTGCATAGAGATCAAAGTAACATA
>CALIHL010000133.1 GCA_938022935.1 uncultured Saprospiraceae bacterium | reverse complement strand
AAAGCCAACTACGCGTCTAAGACTCCTGCTAAACGTATAACTCAACCAACCTGTTAATGCTCCATCTGTTTTTTTAATTAGCACTTCTGCTCCATATGCTCTACCTATGCCTGTTAATAATTCAGTTTCGATATTTTCGTTGAGTATGAGGTCAGCGCCGTCTTTATACTCTATTACATTATCAAATGACTTATAATAAAGTTCCAAGCTTGCTTCATACTGAGATCCCTCAAATCTCTCATTACCAAAGTTTAAAAAGTATCCTAAAGAAAATTGGTCAGCTTTCAATGGCTCAATATGAAAATCTGAAAGCTTCCAAATGTCTGTTGGTGCTATAGAAGTAGTATTAGAGATCAATCCGAGGTATTGCGCCATGCGGTTGTATCCAAATTTCAATGAGTTGCGCTCCCCTACTAAATACCTCATAGAAACTCTTGGCTCGATGTTACTGTAAGAAGCGATTGTCTCTCCATCGGAAGCATCGATAGTTGATTCTACATTAACCAAGTCCCTGATTAAAAACGGGTCGTAGGTATTATAACTTCCTGGGCCTATATTCTTAAAAGTAGAATATCGCGCACCATATGAAAGTGCCAATTTACCAAGGGTTATATCATGTTGCAAGAAGAAGTCAATGTTTTGCCCCTTCTCAGATGCGATAGTTTCAACATTGACATCAGAGTTATCATCTAAAGGCGCTATCTCTCCTGGAGCTATCGTAATCGACTTAGCAAAAGCCCCAACAGTTATACTGTTCTCTGGACTGATGTAGTAATCAACTTGTAGATTAGCGCTTTTGTCATTGATGCCAGAAGCATAGTTGAAATTACCTCCGAAAGACAGGTCCTTAACAGAAAAGTCATACAAACTTGCAGCAAGTCCAGCTTTGATGAACAGCTTTGGACTTGGCGAATAATTCCAATTGAACGTTCCTAATCTATTCTCCCAACCAAACTCATTTTCTCCAAGAAGATTAAAGTTATCTTTACTATTGTAGATCCCAATCTCAACCTTACTATTATCAGAAACTCTATAGGTTGTCAAAAGATTAAGGTCATAAAAATCAGTAGCACTGTTATTGAGGTCTGCAGAATTAATAGTCCCCAACAACCAGTTAGCATAGGATATTCTTCCTCCTACTACAACTGATAGTTTCTCCTTAATAATTGGTCCGCTGGCAGTGAACTTAGATGCAATCGTACCCAACGCAGCACTTCCTGACCACTTGTTAAAGTTTCCTGCTTTATAATCCATACTAATGATCGATGATGCTCTTCCTCCGTATTTGGAAGGGATACCACCTTTGTAGATCGTTACATTATTTATAAGGTCAGAATTAAAAGCAGAAAAGAAACCAAACAAGTGAGACGGATTATATATCGGAGCGCCTCCAAGAAGTATAAGGTTTTCATCAGCACCTCCACCACGAACGTTAACACCTGCTGAAGCTTCTCCCACTGAGATTACACCCGGAAGCAAAACAAGGGACTTTAAGATATCCGTCTCTCCGATAAACGGAGGCAACGCCTCAATAGCCGCAACAGACAGTCTTGACACGCCCATCCTCACAGATTCGAGGTTTTGCTTTGGGTCCGAAGCAGTGATCACTACTTCTTCTAATCTATCTGATGATAACTCTAACTCAAAGTCTAAACTTCCACCACCACTGATCTCAAGAATATACTCCTGTGTATTATATCCTATGTAAGAAACTCTGATCTTATAAATACCTACAGGTATTTGCAAAGTGTAATCACCGTTCTCATCTGTGGAGCCTCCAACATTCACCTTAGTAACAAATATGTTAGCGCCAATTAATTCTAATCCTGAAATCCCATCTTTTATTGATCCAGTTAATTCGCAAACGCTATCATTTCTCGGTCCATCTGCTACACGCAGTGTATCTTGAGATAATAGCAAGGTACTATATGTACTCACAATTATAAAAAACATCAATAAAAAGCACCTTTCTGTAACTCTTCTCATGCAGCTCATCTTTAAAATTGATCAGGTGTTAGTTTCCAAATTTTCATAGGGTCGTTGCCATTAAAGGCATTGGATCGAAGCACATATACATTTCCACCATCTGTCCATGAAAGTATGTTAGATGC
Source organism: uncultured Saprospiraceae bacterium (assembly GCA_938022935.1). Classification (GTDB taxonomy): domain Bacteria; phylum Bacteroidota; class Bacteroidia; order Chitinophagales; family Saprospiraceae; genus JAJRXG01. The sequence goes on along the minus strand of CALIHL010000133.1, from coordinate 52,382 downwards.
TTTAAAGTCTCCCCTGAAAATACTCTTTCTTTTACTCGTGAAATTTTGCAGATCTAATTCTACTGTAGATTTTCTTGACTTGAACAAACCTATATACGCTACATCTCCAATCACCTGTGCAAATCCTTCTTTTCCTACACCACCAGGATAATCTGAGGCTTGTGACCATGACTTAGTGACAGGATCAAACTGCAAGATGACATTATCATCTCCTACGTAGTATCCTTTTTCATTATAAACAAAAGAGATATTGTCTGAGGAACCTATAAGAAGCTGATCTTCTATAATAGACCAAGTTTTTGTCCTTTGGTTATACTCTAAAACTTTAGAGTTGGTTGCACCACTTTGCACCCTTCCTCCGAACACGAACAATGACTCTCCAAAAACGAATGCAAAACTCTTATAAAGAGCAAATGGCAAATCGCCTTCTTTTTCAATTACGCCATTTTCCAATTTATAAAATTCTGTTGCTGATACGTTTCTTCCTTCTCTATCAACAGCCCCAGAACCAAAGAAGGGCCAAGCAGCAAAACCGCCTACCAAGCTTCTTCCTTCAAAGGGCACTTGACTCCATTGTTCTGATGATTTATCCAATAAGAACACATCAGAATTAAGGTTCATATCAAACAAGCGATCACCTAATCCAAAGAATGCAAAATTTTCACTCTCCATCATAATCGAAGTGGCTATCACACCATCCGTTAAAGGAAAAGCTCCTAAGGATTCCCATTTACCTGCGACATATTCAAATGGACGATCAAAGGTGTTTGAAACGCCCTGAGAAGTCACTGAGATGTTTTTGAAAGCGTTGCCACTATTAGATGGGATCAAGACTGTTATGATCGACTCTGCAACGATCTTAACTATTTCGGCTTCTTTATCTTCAAAGAATACCTTAGTGTCGTTCGTAAAGTTAGCCCCGATTATTTTTAACTCTTCTCCGATAGCTGCTACAGCTGGAGAGAAGTCTGTTATTGCCGGCTTTAATGAAGTAAAGAGTTTTGGCTCAGATCGAATCTCACCATTTCCGGTAAGGGCATAGGCTACAGCCCAATATCTAGTATCGGGAGTGAGCTGATCATAGGATCCAACAAATCTTCCAGGCACACCTTGTTCTCCTAGGCTAATAGTAATTGGGTTGCTTAACGCTTCATTGTCAGCCACCAAGAACCCATGATCTGAAGCATCGATCTGAGTCTGGCTGACTATGCGGCCAGTTAAGACAAGTTGCTCTGATGATAGATATACGACATCTTCTTGTATGACGACCACATCGTCGGATATAGGCTCTTCGCAACTATATAAAAACAAGTAAATAATGAGGAACAGAGCATTCCTTACGTAGTGAAGCTTCATAGAAAATTAGTATATCTTATATAACGTGTTCATAGTCATTGTGCTGCCAAAATAAGACAACCTACTTGTGTAATGTGTGCTAATAGTCGCTTTATTTATATGCTGTATACCACTTAAAGCGAGTAATATGCTCGTCTAGAATAGCTGATCCATAGTAATCACATGGTCTATCAAGCCGATAGTACTCTTACCTGACTTAAGTCCAAAGGTTGTCACCAACGTTGTAAATAGATACTTACGCGTATTAGTAAAGTACTTAAAGGAGGCCTGCCGCTGTCGCAAATGTTGTGCATACTTCTTATTGATGACTACCTCGTCTGCATAGTACTTCATCTCACAGAGATGTATGGCGCTATCTGGCCTATCTATAACTAAATCTACTTGCATACCATCATAGGTACTATCTCCTTGGTGCCGGTATCCACTTTCTTCAGTATACAAGACCACAGTTAGGGTAAAGGGCTATAGTTGAATCAAGTGATTGAGTCGATTGTGCAAGCCGCCGTATTGTTGATGACTTTATCTATCATCCATGAAGCCGCAGATCCACAGATCACTACAACTATGTTGTTCTTTATAGCCCAGTCATTCCAGAAGTAAGCCAAGTGTGATAGCAAGCCTGATCTATGAGTATCCAACCAAGGTAGCTCGTCAAAGAATATCACCTTGCGCTTCTTGGTCCTTTTTCTTTTTAAGTATGATCTCAGTAAGTCAAAAGCTTCTTTCCAATTAGCCGGTGCCTTTAATGATTGATTAGACTTGGTATACTGCCCTAACTAATCTGCAAAGTTCTGAAGCTGTAGATCACGATCCGCATGCTGCTGTCCTATCAGGTTGAAGGCCATGTTGTCTCGATATACAGTCTCAATCAAATAGGTCTTCCCTACTCTCCTTCGACCTATGACAGCTACCATAGAAGAAGCCTCTTCTGCTACTATAGAGCGCAACTTTGCTACTTCATCAATACGACCGACCATGTCTATTACTCGCTTTATCTATATACACAACACCACTTAAAGCGAGTAATAAAACTCTGGATAGGTATAAAATTATGGCAAAAAGATCATAAAAGAGAGCCAATATCATATCGACAAGATCCACTAAGAGATCCTACCCCAGCTCTGACTTCGATGCTTAATCTTATCTAAGTGGGCCTTTGTTTTAATATATTCTGGCGAATCAAGATCTGCATCTTCAGACAAGATCTCTAGGGCGAAATGTCGAGCTGTTTGCATGATCTTGGCATCGCTGGCGATATTAGCAATCTTCAGCTCTAGCACACCACTTTGCTGGGTTCCTTCCAGATCCCCAGGCCCCCTTAACTTCATGTCAACCTCTGCTATCTCAAAGCCATTATTCGTCCTACACATCGTCTTGATACGCTCTCTGGCGTAATGAGTCAGTCCAGTACTCTTCGTCATCAGGATGCAATATGATTGCTCAGCGCCACGCCCTACTCTACCCCTTAGCTGGTGCAACTGAGATAGGCCAAAACGAGCTGCATTCTCGATGATCATGATGGACGCATTGGGTACATTGACACCTACTTCGATAACGGTAGTGGCTACCATTATCTGAGCTCGACCAGCAGCAAAGCGTTGCATCTCCATATCTTTATCAGCAGCTTTCATACGTCCATGAACCACAGCTATCTTATAGTCCTCTAACGGGAAATAATTAAGCAACTCTTCATATCCCTGCTGTAGGTTTTCCAAATCAAGCGTAGCGGACTCTTCGATGAGAGGATAGACAATATAGATCTGATGTCCTGCAGCTATCTCTTCCTTCATAAACTTGATGATCCTCATCCTATCTGCCTCTGTCTTATGAAGTGTCTTAACCGGCTTACGTCCAGGTGGTAACTCATCAATCACCGAGACATCAAGGTCGCCATAAGTTGTCATGGCTAATGTTCTTGGTATCGGAGTGGCTGTCATCACTAATATGTGTGGAGGAACATCTTTGTTCTTTAGCCACAACTTGGCTCTTTGTGCCACACCAAATCTATGTTGCTCATCAGTAACCGCTAAGCCCAGCTTTTTGAACTGTACAGGGTCTTCCAAGATAGCATGCGTACCAATTAGAATATGGATATGACCATCTTTTAAAAACCGAAAGAGTTCTTTTCGAGTTTTGCCTTTTACCGATCCTGATAAAAATGCAATATGCAAACCCAGTCCCTTCAAGCTCTCAGTTATAGACTGAAAGTGTTGTTGAGCCAATATCTCTGTAGGTGCCAGCAAGCAAGCTTGATAGCCATTGTCTAAAGCGATCAACATAGACATCAACGCCACTATTGTCTTACCGCTACCCACGTCTCCTTGTAACAATCTATTCATCTGGATATTGCTACCCATGTCAGCTCTAATCTCTTTAACCACTCTTTTCTGAGCACCTGTCAATTCAAAAGGAAGCTTCTCTTTATAAAAGCGATTAAAGTAGTTTCCAACTTGAGAGAAAACGATACCTTTTAGTTTTTGCTCTCGCTGCTTCTTTACTTGAAGTATCCGTAATTGTAAAAAGAAAAGTTCTTCAAATTTCAATCTATTAGCAGCGTGAGATCTTTCTGTTTCATTTTGTGGGAAGTGTATCCATCGATAAGCTTGATAAGGAGTACAAAGTTTAAGTTTATCCATCACCTTAGCAGGAAGCACTTCTGGAAAGTGCTCGGGTCTCAGGATATTGAAGATATTCTGCACGATGTTACGCCTTGTCCGCATCCCAACATTCTTCTTAGTGAGTGCTTCTGTAGAAGCATAGACAGGTAAGAACGCACTTTGTTTTTCTGCCTTGGAAGCGAGCTCCATTTCTGGATGAGGGATCGTTCGTTTTCCTCTATACACATTGACTTTGCCAAAGAGTATGTACTCATGATTCAGCTTTAAGGTATCAGCGATCCACTTGGCTCCTTGAAACCAAGTCAACTCGATCAATCCCGAAGGGTCCTTGAACATACCAGTGAGTCTGGTTCGTCCTCTTCCTTTCACCTTGTTGAGCGAGATCAGCGTGCCTTTGATCTGAACACTATCTCCACCTCTCACATCCTTGAGCAGTACGAAGACTGATCGATCATCATATCTAAAAGGAAATATGTTGATTAGGTCTTCTATCGAGCCAACACCTAGTTCCTTCTTAAGCAACAGCGCTCTCGCCTCGCCAACTCCTTTGACGAACTCTATCTTTTGCTTCAGTGGATTATGTGATACTGGCACACCTCAAATGTAAATGATGAGAGGATATCAAGTGCCAAGACAGACTCACTATTATTGTTTTATTAGCATCTAAGAACTAATAATAGCCAATCTGGGTTACTATCATCTAATGGTTAACTTTGAAGCATGGAGACTAAAAGACAAAAACAAGTAGGGTCATTGATACAGCGGAATTTTAGTGTTGTCCTTCAACAAGAAGGATCATACCTATATGGTACTGAAGCCCTTGTGTCCATCACCCATGTGCTCATGTCTCCAGATCTTGGTCTTGCAAAGATTTACGTAAGTGTATGGAATACTGAAAACAAGCAAGCAGTCGTCCTACAGATGGAACAAGGGAAACCTCGCCTAAAGAAGTTACTATCAGAACGCATCAGAAAGCATGTGAGACGCATACCTTACATCGACTTTTATCTCGATGAGACTTTGGATGAAATTGAAAAGGTGGAAAGTCTCTTTGACCGTATCAAAGAAGAGAAAGACCCAAAAAACTAAACTAATATCACCTAAGCGTCTTCAACTGATCCACTTGAGAAGGATCGATCGACGCCATTACATTATAGACTTGGCGCTGTTCTGATTTGATGCTATTCTTAAACACTTCAAGAATCTCTTGCCTCTTGGCATTGCTAAACATCTGAACTACCATAGCATTACGGTATTGGTCACTGACTTGTCCTACGTCCTTTAAAGCAGAGAGCATCACCGCTTTGCTAACATTGATATCCTTGTGCATCTTGTCCAGTCCATTGCGATGATAATCATATGCAGACCGTCGAAATCTCCTCACTCTTGGATCGAGAAGATTTTCAATCATCCAGTATCTGTTGCGATCACTTCCATTAGCCGTCCAGCTTCTATCGCCTGCACTTGCTGGGACATTGTTGATGATATTCTCAGCTATCTTATAGTACTTGTCACCGCCCATAGGACTGAATGTATCGTAGTCGTATCCTAAGATAACGTAAGCATAGAATGTTAGAATAGAAGAAAGATTATCTGTGAAGTTAGCCGCATTGTTAAGGATCGGTCGAAGTTCTTCATAAGCAAAAGAGACATCCTTATCTACATGGTTGAGCAGCGGACTCGTATAGTTGCTCTGGAAGACTGGTCTACCTGAGCTGATATATATGTCAGCAACAAAAGTGTTAGCACTTGGATCTTTCTTTATGTTGATCTGCATCGAGCACTCTATGCGCTCATCGTTGGTTAACTGATCCTCCGTCCAAGGTGTGTTATTATAAAAGTCTCTTATTTCATTTTCTAACTTCTGGAGTGTACTTTCTGAAGCGGTCGCTAAGGCAGGATACTTCACCTGCACTTCCATAGCCAATTCTTGGCTTTGAGCAAATGAGGCTAAACATGAGATCAAGATTAAAACTAAGAGTACTCTCTTCATTATCTTCTTTTTTCTGCTAGTAGCGGGACGATAGTATCAATTATATCTCCTGCTACAGCGCGCTTACTTTTGAGAGGATAGGACTTTGGTTCTGCAGTGTGCTGATAGATAGTAACCTTGTTAGTATCGTGCATAAAGCCTGCCCCCTTTTCTTTCAATGAGTTAAGAACGATCAAATCGAAGTTTTTCTTGTCCAGTTTACGCTGAGCATTAGCAGCTTCATTATCTGTCTCAAGTGCAAACCCGCAAGTGATCTGATCTTTGCGCTTTATATTCCCCAGTGTAGCAGCGATGTCGACCGTCCTTTTGAGCGGCACACTCATATCACTATCCTTCTTCTTTATTTTCTTACTACTGGTTTGTTCTGGAGTGTAGTCTGCTACCGCTGCCGCAAATATGGTAATCGCACAGTTATTAAATACAGCGTTACAAGCCTCATACATGTCCGCTGCGCTCTGTACATCAGCTACTTTAATATGCTCATGGTTAGGTCTCAAGGTCGTTGGGCCCAATACAAGATGGACCTTAGCACCACGATCTGCACATTCTTCGGCAAGAGCTATACCCATGCGTCCTGTGCTGCGGTTACTGATAAATCTTACTGGGTCGAGTGATTCTCTAGTAGGCCCTGCTGTGATTAGGACTGTGGCGCCTTTTAAATCAACTTTTTTTTTTGAATGCTCCTCTAAGAAACTAACGATGTCTTCTGGCTCGGCCATTCTACCTGCTCCAACGAGGCCACTGGCAAGTTCGCCATGACCAACTGGGATCATGTGATTGCCATAAGATATTAGCTTGGCGATGTTTGCTTTGGTAGCCGGATGTTTCCACATATCAAGATCCATCGCTGGCGCAAAAAATATTGGACACTTCGCACTCAGATAAGTGGCGACAAGCATATTGTCAGATTGGCCCGAGGCCATTTTTGATAAAGTAGTAGCTGTTGCTGGTGCCACTACAAAGGAGTCTGCCCATAGGCCCAAATCTACATGATTATTCCAATTGTCTCCATCTATGATATCTACAGAAACTGGCTGCTTAGATAATGTAGAAAAGCTAAGTGGAGAGACGAATGCAGTTGCTGCTGGAGTCATGATCACTTTGACTTCCTTACCTGACTTTATAAGTAGACGGACAAGTGCCAGCGATTTGTATGCCGCTATGCTACCTGATACGCCAAGGATGATCTTTTCCATCTCTGTTTAGATGCTCCTTATGAGTCTATTCTTCGTCTATTTCGGCTTTACCTGTATACTCTATATCAAGTCTACCTCCGATATACTCTTCCGTCGCGATCAAAGTGGGATTAGGTAATCTTTCGTAAAACTTAGATATCTCGATCTGTTCTTTGTTTTCTTGTATCTCTTCGATACGATCAGTTACGATGGCAAACTCTTCTAACTTACCGTGTAGCTCGTGCTTGATATCTACGTTAAGCTTACTTGCCCTATTCTCAATGATAGAGATAGCTTCATAGATATTGCCAGTGGTCGCAGCTAATGCCACAAGATCTCTTGCTTTAACATTAGGATCCAAACCTTGTACACGTGTTTTAATATCAGCCATTTTGTATTGATTTAAGTTCTTGTTCGCACTTTGTTTTTAAAGATATAATCTTGTCCGCTCGCTCCGTCTCACTATGTCTTTTGAGATATGACTCACATCTCTCGACAGTCTTCTTATATCGTTCTTCTTTTCTTGTAAATATACTGTTATCCGCCCAATCCATACTTGCTTGCACTATAATGTATCGCGCCTCTTCAGAATGTTGGGTATCAGGAAAGTCCTTAAGCATGTTCTCTAAGCTCGTTATCGCTGAGCTATAACTTCTTGTGTTATAGTACATCTTACCTGAGTCAAAAGCTTTAAGCTCCATCTTTAACCGCAGGTTATCTATCAACTTGTTGCACTCCTCAACTTTGTCACTTTCAGGATAAGAATTGACAAATCTCTGAAATGCATCAATAGCTTTCTGGCTATCAGATTGATCTAACTTATAGCGAGGGCTCAACTTATAGTATGAAAGAGCACTGAGGTACAGCGCTTCTTCTTTTCTCGGGCTTGCACTATATGTATCCGCAAAGTTTTTAAAGTAGTGTGAGCTTAGGATATGGCTACCATTGAAGTAGTGTCCTTGTGCAAACTTATATGCTATCTCTTCTGCTTCTGCTTTTCCTCTATAAGCTGGGATGATCATCTCATACAAAGTGTTGGCCTTTGTATATTCTTCTATATCAAAAAACCCATTGGCCTTCTCGTACATAAGGGCGGAATCACCTGAGATTCTGATCTTCTCAAACTCAGACCTACAATTAGTCAACAGCAAGATGGCTGCAAATAAAATGACTTGAGCAAGAGTTGTTCGCATAGGCGCGCAAAATTAGGTTATTTCAACTGAGGATACAATTATTTTTAATGAACGGATATTATGGGCCAAAACCTGATGAATCTTAAGCTTTTAGGAGGTTTTTAACACTCCAAAGGTCGTAATATGAGAGAAGCAAAACTATGACTTGATTAAAGGCACTGTATAAGGGTCGTGGATATCCATATCTCTAAGTTTAGCAATCACGTTTTTTACTAATGATCTCTCTACTTCAGAGCTACCGATAGAATTGTCTTCAGTGTCAAGCCAATACAGGATCTTCAAGTCTATACGCCCTTTATCTATACCTCCGATCACAACATTTGGAGACTTTCTGCCTTGTAGGACACCTTTCTGATCACTCAGTATCTTCTTGATCTCCGATATAGCATGATCTTGATCCGCATCAAACTTGATACTTACTGGGAAGTCCTTTCTTATGAAGCCATCGATGGTGTAATTCACCAGTGGATTCTTTATTACATTTCCATTAGGGATATAGACATCCTTACCATCGAAGGTCTTGATGTGTGTGTTACGCAAGTTCAGCCCTTCCACTGTTCCCATATATCCAGACATCTCTACGGTATCTCCAACGCCAAATGGACGATTGAACGCGAGTATAAACCCAGCAAGAAAGTGCTCTCCAATATCTTTGAATGCAAATCCAATGATAAACGCTCCAATGCCAGCAGTACCCCAAAGTCCTGCAGCGATCTTACCGAGGCCTACAATGTTGAGAAAAGCCAAAATGGCAAATCCGAGAATCACAATCCTCATCAACTTCAAGATGAACCTGAGGACCAACTTATCATCTAACCTGGGCTCTAATGCTCTCTGAAGTAGATTAACAACATACTTGGATATAAACCAAGTCAATAGAAGAACCATCAGGCCTATGATCACCTTTGGACCTACAACTGCTAAGTCTTCATACATCCCTTTAAAGGATTCGATTAAGTTATCTCCAAATGAGCCCATGAATCAAATGTAAGTGTATATCTAAGTTTAATAGATCTGATGGTATAAAAAAAGGATCCTTGGCGAAACCAAGGATCCTTGTATGTCAAAAAGATGATGTCTCTGATTACATCATACCACCCATACCACCACCTGGAGGCATAGGAGGCATAGCAGGAGCAGCCTCTTTTTTATCGTTTATAACTGCTTCTGTCGTTAATACCATACCAGCGATTGAAGCTGCGTTTTCCATAGCGATACGAGTCACTTTTGTTGGATCGATAACACCAGCTTTCTTAAGATCCTGATATTTGTCTGTCTTAGCATTGTATCCGTTAGATCCTTTGCTTGTCATAACAGCTTGAAGGACAACTGATCCGTCAACACCAGCATTATCAGCGATCGTACGAAGTGGCGCTTCTAAAGCTTTCTTCACGATCTGGATCCCCATGTTCTCATCTTCGTTATCTCCTTGAAGCTTTGCTAAGGCACCCATAGCTCTTACAAGTGCAACACCTCCACCAGTTACGATACCTTCTTCAACCGCTGCTCGTGTAGCGTGAAGTGCATCATCAACTCTATCTTTCTTCTCTTTCATCTCAACTTCTGTAGAAGCACCTACGTAAAGTACTGCTACACCACCTGATAACTTAGCAAGACGCTCTTGGAGCTTCTCTCTATCATAGTCAGAAGTAGTTGTCTCGATCTGCTGCTTGATCTGGTTGATTCTCGCTTTGATAGCGTTCTTCTTACCAGCACCATCTACAACTGTAGTATTGTCTTTATCTACTGTGATCTTTTCAGCCGTACCAAGATGTTCTAATTCTACACCATCAAGCTTATATCCTTTCTCTTCTGAGATTACAGTACCTCCAGTAAGGATAGCGATGTCCTCAAGCATTGCTTTTCTTCTGTCACCAAATCCTGGTGCCTTTACAGCAACAACTTTAAGGCCACCTCTCAATCTGTTCACTACAAGAAGTCCAAGCGCTTGGCTTTCTACATCTTCTGCTATGATCAATAGTGGACGACCTGCTCCAGCTGCTTTTTCCAAGATAGGGATTATATCAGCTGTATTTGAGATCTTCTTGTCATGTATCAAGACAAGAGGGTTCTCATATTCAGTCTTCATGTCTTCTGCATTAGTCACGAAGTATGGTGATAGATATCCTCTATCAAACTGCATACCCATCACTTCCTCAACATAAGTCTCGGTTCCTTTAGCTTCTTCAACAGTGATCACACCGTCCTTGCTTACACGCTTCATAGCGTCAGCAATCAATGCGCCAATCTCCTCGTCATTGTTAGCTGAAATAGATCCAACTTGCTGGATCTTGCTGAAGTCGTTACCGATGATCGTGCTTTGCTTCTTAAGATTAGCGATTACTGCATCTTTAGCCTTGTCGATACCTCTCTTAAGGTCCATTGGGTTAGCTCCTGCTGCCACGTATTTCATACCAGCGTTTACCATACCTTGAGCTAAGACAGTTGCAGTTGTTGTTCCATCACCAGCTGCATCAGCAGTCTTTGAGGCAACTTCTTTTACAAGCTGAGCTCCCATGTTTTCTACTGGATCTTCAAGCTCTATCTCCTTAGCAACTGTAACACCATCCTTAGTTACTTGAGGAGCTCCAAAGCTCTTCTGGATAACTACGTTTCTTCCTTTTGGTCCGAGTGTTACTTTAACTGCATTTGCGAGCTGGTCAATGCCAGACTTCATTTTCGCTCTTGCTTCAGTATCAAATATTATTTGCTTTGCCATCTATATCTATATTTTGAATCTTTAGTTAATAGGTCAATTAGCCGATGACTACGAGGATGTCATCTTCTCTCATGATTAAATACTCCTTACCTTCATATTCTAGTTCTTGACCAGCATATTTCCCGTAAAGGACTGTATCTCCTTTTTTCACAGTTAGTTTGTTACCGTCTTTTCCTGGTCCAACTGCGACTATCTTTCCTTTTTGTGGTTTTTCTTTAGCAGTATCCGGTATAATGATACCTCCACTGGTTTTAGCATCAGCGGGAGCTGGCTTCACCACAACACGATCATTGATTGGTTTTAAACTCATAGTTATTGATTTGTAAAATGTGCTTTATTAGTTATTGTAATATTACTTGACATAGCACTTACATCAGTTCTTATGCCAATTGTATGTCATCTGTCATTTTAGCAGGATATCTGCCAAGTATGTGAATATATCTAAAGTCCCTTACTGCTAATCAGCAAGTATGTCAGTAGTATGGTTGTTACGGAAGAATGTGCGACCGCTTGTATATATTATCGTGTAAGAGGTACCGAGCCGCTTAGACCTGCAGAGTTCTTTACGATCACCGCAGTGACTATGCAAAGGACAAAGAGAGTAATCGCTAAACCCCAAGTTATCTTCTCTATTAAGTCTGTGGATTTCGCAGCACCAAACATTTGGCTTGCACCACCACCTCCGAAGGTAGAATCGAGTCCTCCTCCTTTTGGATTTTGTATCAAGACAACGACTATGAGTAGGACACAGACGAGCGCAATAGCAACAGTTAGCATTGTGATCATAAAACTTCTAACTTTTCGATTTGAGCGGCAAAGAAAGAACTTTTTTGTGGATTTTTCAACATGAGGACTTTGTACATCTCTATAGCTCGGGCATAATGCCCCTGTGATACTAGCAGCTCAGCTAATGCCGTTGAAGCTAACGCCTTCTCTTTTAACTGGAGATCAGTGTCTTCATCACGGTCCGTATCTATAGATTTTAAACCAGATAGCCATTGAGTAAAGTCTGATTCTTCTTGCACCTCAAATGCAAGTCCTTCCGATGTCGCTTCCTCTTTTTGCTTTTTTATAACTACCTCCGCGGCTTCTGAAGATTCTGATTCTATGACACGATCATTCATCTCCATGTCCACCAATTCCTGATCTTGATCGGAGATCCCATGTCCAGTTGGCATCACATCTTCAACCTCGGGCTTGATCTCAGCACTTGTCATGATGGGTGGGGCCAAACTTACATTTTGATTAGTTTGGTTTTCATCTGTTGATAGCAACATCTGTTTGAAGTCCTCTATAGTTCTTATAGTATGCTCGGGGTTGGCGTTAGAGATGATAGCCATTGTATTAGCCTTATCGGTAAATACTCCTTCTGTACCTTCTAAAGCTAACTTCTGAGCAAGCAATCTCTGCACTAAACCTGCATATGGAACTTCATCAGCCCAAGCTTGCATCTCCTCCACGCTAATCGAATGAAGTAGCGTTGGGTCATTGAGATATTCTATAAGCTTACGTCGTGCCATTGTTACCAGTTAGTGAATGACTTATTGAAGATATCAGTGGTCAGTTGCTCAAAGATATTGTCTATTAACTCATCTTGAACATCACTCAATATAGTTGTCGCTTCGAAGTCTTCAAAAAATGAAAAACTCTGGGACCAAGAAGCTTCATCGTCTTGATTATCTATATAGTCCACTTGTACTGAGATGTTCAACCTGTTAAGCGTACTACCAAATTCTGTTAATCCAGAATCGCTATCTAATCTCTCTGGTGCAACCGATGTAACCGAGAAGGTGGTCACCGTACCAGAAAACTCTATATCAGGTCCATCTTCACTATAATTCAATCTTGAGTTACGGGTAACTCTATCCTTCAGTAGATCACTAAATCTTTGCCCGATGTCAGGTGGCGCGTTACCCGCACCATTTTGAAACTGATCTACGAAGTAGGTATTAACTGTAGGTGGTATAGAGATACCTTTAAATCCAAAAGAGCAACCAGATAAGACTGCAGACATCAACAATATGGCGAATGCAATCCTACATCCCATAATTCTTGATTTTACGGTAGAGAGTTCTTTCAGATATACCTAACTCCAATGCCGCTTCTTTTCTTCGGCCTCCATGTTTTTTCAATGCTTTCGAGATCATACTTCGCTCCATACTTTCTAAAGAAAGATTGTCTTCGACAATCTCACTTTCTGCATATGCTCCTTTGTTAATCAATACTGGAGACTCTTGAGCTACTTCACCTGGGTAATAACTCAAATCAGGCGCTCTTCTTGATTCTTCAGCAATCTTGGTTAATGTTGGCGGTTGATCAAAAAACTCTTGTGGAGCTGGTCTTCCACCAGTACTTAATGTCAGAGGTTTTAAGCTTTGCACATTTGAAACTTCAAGATCATTATTGCGAATCAACTCAAAGATCAATGACTTAAGATCGTTAAGGTCATTCTTCATATCAAATAGCACCTTATACAAGATCTCACGCTCGTGATAATCGTTGTCACTACCGTTTCTTATCTGTGGCAGATTCCTACTGGTGATTGTAGGTAGCACCTCGATTAATCGCTCTGGCGTAATCAATCTGTCTTCCGAAAGAATAGAAAGCTGCTCAGCGACATTTCTAAGTTCTCTGATATTTCCTGGCCAAGCGTAATTAACAAGAAGCTCTTTTGCTTGGGCATCCAACATCACAGGATCGTTACGATATTTGTCTGCTATGTCCAGTGTAAACTTTCTAAATAGCATATAAATATCTTCCCTTCTTTCTTTCAACGAAGGAACAACGATGGGCACCGTATTTAATCTATAGTAAAGGTCTTCTCTAAACTTACCTTGTCTTACTTTTTCTAAAAGATCAACATTGGTTGCAGCAATAACTCTGACGTCTGTTTTCTGCACAACGGAAGACCCTACTCTTATAAACTCTCCTGATTCTAATACACGAAGCAAGTAAGCTTGTGTATCCAACGGCATCTCCCCGATCTCATCCAAGAAGATCGTACCTCCTCCAGCCGTTTCAAAATATCCTTTTCTATCTCCTGTCGCGCCCGTAAAGGCTCCTTTATCATGCCCGAAGAGCTCGGAGTTTATGGTTCCTTCTGGAAGTGCTCCAGTGTTGATTGCTATAAAAGTGTTGTGCTTACGAGCACTCAATTGGTGAATGATCTTAGATATAACCTCTTTCCCTACTCCACTTTCTCCTTGCACAAGAACAGTAAGGTCGGTATTGGCTACTCGTATAGCTTTACTTAGGGCTCGGTCCAATTGTTCCGATCTCCCGATGATACCAAATCGTTGTTTTACACTTTGTATTTTCAAATTAGAACTTGTAGTTTCTTAATCTCTATTATTATAATTCTACTATATTACCTAACAAAGTAGCCCTTGTTACTTCTGTTACTTTTACGTGACAATACTCTCCCGGTTTATAATCTCCGACTTTTGTAAATATGATCATTTTGTTTTGACTATTCCTGCCTTTAAATTGCTGATCCGATTTTTTAGAATCTCCTTCAATCAATACTTTGAAAGTTTTTCCTATGTCCTTTTTATTGTGAACGAAGGACATATTCATCTGACGATCGACCACTTCAGTTAGTCGTCGTTTTTTTACTTCAAGTGGGATGTCGTCTTCATACTTTCGAGCCGCCAATGTGCCAGGACGCTCTGAATAAAAGAACATATAAGACATGCTATACTCAGCGAAGTCTATCATATCCAACGTTTCTTGATGATCCTCTTCAGTCTCGGTACAAAAACCACAAATAATGTCACTTGAGATAGCACAATCAGGTATGATCTTATATATACTTTCTACTCTCTCTTTATACCACTCTTTGTCATAAGTACGGTTCATCAGATCAAGTACTCTTGAGCTTCCTGATTGAACGGGTAGGTGGATATAATTACAAATGTTTTCATACTTCGCCATAGCGTGCAAGACATCATTAGTCATATCTTTTGGATGTGATGTCGAGAATCTCACTCTTAGATCAGGATGAACATCAGCTACCATCATCAAGAGTTCAGCAAACGTGACTTGATTCTCACTTTCTGGATTTTTCCATTTGTAAGAGTCTACATTTTGTCCCAACAGAGTCACTTCGCGATATCCACGATCAAATAAGTCCTGCGCTTCTGCTACAATCGTAAATGCCGATCTACTGCGCTCTCTTCCTCTTGTAAAAGGAACCACACAAAAAGAACACATGTTATCACATCCTCTCATGATAGATATAAATGCTGTGATGCCATTACTATCTAACCTAAGTGGTGAGATATCTGCATAAGTCTCTTCTCTTGACAAGAGTACATTGACTCCCTTTTGTCCAGCTTCAGCACCAGCTACCAGCCCGGGTAGGTCTCTATATGCGTCTGGGCCAACAACTATATCTACAATCTTCTCTTCTTCTAAAAATTTAGCTTTCAGTCGCTCTGCCATGCAACCCAAGACGCCTACAACAAGGTCTGGCTTAGTAGATTTTAGTTTGTTGAATATTGATAGTCGTTGCCTTACTGTATGCTCTGCCTTCTCTCTTATTGAACAAGTGTTGATCAAAATCAGATCAGACTCTTCCATCACACGAGTCGATGCATAACCGTGCTTGGATAGAACAGATGCGACTATCTCGCTGTCACTGAAGTTCATCGCGCAGCCATAGCTCTCTATATAAAATCGCTTTGAAGCTTCACCTGTTTTGACGTCCATCTCAAGCACTTCACCTTGTCTTTCTTCAGAAAGTGGTGTATTGTGTCCAGTATTAAGTTCGTCTTTTATATCGTTTATCGTCGGGTTATCATTATACATACTCCGTCTTCTTCTACTTTTTAGCGATTGATATTACTTGGATCAGCGAAGATAAGACAATCAGAATTGTCATGTGACATTATGTCAGGTATTAAACGGATGATAGAAATTGTTATCCCATCACTTATATATATGCTATATGCTTTTCGATTTCGCACCCGCTTGCGAATTTTAGATGAATCTTAGCTTACTTTGCTGACTATGTCTGAATCAATGGAAGATCGCTTAAATATCCGGCCAATTCTATCTAGTATCGATATGGAAAAGGAAATGACGGCAGAAGAACGATTTCAAAATGTAACACTTAGACCTATTCTGAAAATGCAACACGAACTGGTTATGGCTTTTGCTAAGTCAGAGATCGTTACAAAGAAAAACAAGTATCATCAAATCAAGAAAGAAGAAAAGGAGGCATATCTGTCACAGCTATTATTTCGCGATACAAAGAATGCACATCAGCTCAGAGGTATGGTCATAGGACAGATGACGACTCAAGAATATCAGTTCTACCTCCAACATGAAAAGCCAATGAACAAACGGATCACAAGTATGCTCTTAAAAAGAATAGTAAGTAGCCAGTTGGAACTCAACTAGTAGAAATGTAGAGTCATCACATGTCCAAACACCGTCACTTTATCATACACAAACCATTTGGTTATCTGAGTCAGTTTAAGCTCGAGGATAATCGAAAGAAGAAGCTCTTGGGTGAGTTGGGAGAATTTCCAGAAGGGACGATGTCTATTGGGCGATTAGATAAGGACTCTGAAGGTTTGCTATTATTAACTACAGATGGGAAAGTAAGCTATGCCATCTGTAGTAGCAAGGTCGAAAAAGAATATTATGCTCAACTCGATGGCAACATAACAGCTGAAGCACTAGAGCAAATTAGAAATGGAGTTGAGATAGGGTTTGAGGGTGTAAAGTATACAACTAAAAAGTGCAAGGCCTCCCTACTCGATCCTAAACCCAACTTTCCGCCGAGAATCAAGAAGATACGCGATGATCGTCATGGCCCTACCTGTTGGGTATCCATTACTTTAACGGAAGGTAAGTTTCGTCAAGTTAGAAAAATGACTGCTGCAGTGGGATATCCTACACTGAGATTGTTGCGTGTGCGCATTGGTAATATACGACTAGAAAACTTGGCTGCAGGAATTGTAAAAGAAGTACCACGATTAGAATACAATCTACTAGCAGAATAGCCTGTGTAAACTATATTTGCGAAAGCGATATCATGATAATAGCAGTACAAGATATATCATCACTCAGCAAGGTTACGACTCACCTCATATCTCTCATGGACGAGTATAAGATCTTCCTGCTTAAGGGTGATCTGGGTGCGGGCAAAACAACGCTCGTGAAAGAATGGATGAAACTTCTTGGCGTAGACGAAGACGTCAGCAGTCCTACATTCTCAATCATCAATGAATATCGAAACGCTACTCACTCCGTCTATCATATGGACATGTATCGGCTAAGGGAGATTGATGAAGCGCTCAACATCGGAATCGAGGAATACATATACGGAAGTGAGAGCTACAACATCATAGAGTGGCCGGGACTCATCATGGATCTGATTGATGATCCATATGTTATGATAAATATCAACGTTGAAGACGATCAAAGAACATTCACAATTACTGCTCACCAAGGCACTATGGAAGCATAACCTTCAGTTGAGATAATTAATATATCTTCACTCGATAGAGAAATCTGGATCATGTCAGGAAGCGACAAGTATAAATTTTCATCCTTTTTTGCAAAAGGTCAATACGAAACTCAAGTGGAAACACTCGAGGTAAGAACCAAAGGAGAAGGGCTATCCATTGGTGTACCTAAGGAAAATCATTATGGAGAATGTCGCGTGGCTCTGGTCCCTAACTCTATCAGATCTTTGGTTGGTTATGGTCATAAAGTAATAGTCGAGAGTAAGGCAGGAAGCAACAGCTTGTTTACAGATGATCACTTTACATCGGCGGGAGCGGAGATCAGCAGTGATGTCAAGCGTGTCTATAGCGCAGGTATCATCATAAAGAGCGCCCCTCCAACAATCGATGAACTCGACTTGATGTCTGAAGGACAAATACTCATCACTCCATTGCAACTGCCTCTGATCTCTGGTCCGTATATGGAGAAGTTGAAGAAAAAGCGAATCACGGCCATAGCAATGGAGCATTTGAGATATGAGGATGGATCTTTCCCAGTGATCAGAATCATGAGTGAGATAGCTGGTAGGATGGCTATAATGATTGCTTCTAATCTCTTGACCAATACTTCCGGTGGTAGAGGTGTGATGTTAGGCGGTGTCTCTGGAGTGCCTCCCGCTAAAGTGGTTATACTCGGGGCAGGTGTAGTAGGAGAACATGCTACAAGAACAGCACTTGGACTGGGCGCATCGGTTAGGATATTTGACAATGACATTTATAAAATCATAAGGCTTCAAAACAAGATCGGCCGGCAGCTTCATACTTCTTCCATCAATCCAGAATATGTTGCTTATCAGCTTACAAGCGCAGATGTGGTCGTAGGAGCGATCCACTCTAAAACAGGTCGTTGCCCCATAATCGTCACAGAAGAGATGGTCAACAACATGAAGAAAGGGTCTGTCATCATGGATGTAAGTATCGATCAAGGTGGATGCTTTGAAACTTCTCAGATCACCAGTCACGACAAGCCGACTTTCGTCAAATATGGAGTAACTCACTACTGTGTGCCCAACATAGCTTCTAATGTTGCTCGGACGAGCTCGATGGCGATCAGCAACATACTAACACCCCTCATCCTTAGAATCGGAAATGGTCAAAAGCTATCAGATATCCTTTATCACTATGAAGGCATCCGCAACGGAGTGTATACCTACCAAGGCCATGTCACTAATGAATACTTGGCTAAGAGATTTCAATTGAAGTTTGCGGCCTTGGAATTGTTGTTGACTTCTTCGCACTAGGGATTAAATGCTTCCCGCGCCCTTGATCCCTGAAGGGAGGCTCACGCACCATCATACTCAATAATTACATTATCATAAAAAACACGGGCGGATTTCCCTTTAGGACCAGGGCGCAGCGTGGCTTTCTAATTTAAATCATCGACAAATTGATTGAACACCTACCCTCTCCTAGGAATCAAAGTAGTCGGATATGCCACTACACTCTCATGCCCGTCTGCAGAAACACTTGATACGCCAAACAAGAAGTTGTCAATTACAATTCCTTCTAAAGTGAAGTCGTTGACTTTGCCAACAAATCGGCTGTGTTGCCATTGCGGTGCTGTCGTCTCACGCCAGTATACTTTATAACCTACGATGTGGTCGTCCGTGCTGGCATCCCACATCAGTCTTGTTGATGGTCGTACGGCTCCTCCAATCATCAATCCTTTTGGTGGCTCTGGTGACCAGGCTATAGCTGCGAGGTTGATAGCATTTACAGCAGTGAGCTTTGCTGTGTAATTAAAATCTACACCTGAAATCACATCACCATAAGCGATACCGTCTTCTGTCCTTATGTCTTGGTGCTGCATATCATAATTTTCATGGGCCTCCATGATTCTTATGCCGGCGAATCCTTCATCATTGAATGGACGATGGTGGCCTCCTCTACCAAATCTATCTAAACGATAGATCAGCATCGGGTTCATCTCTGGCATATAGGTCGAAGTCATGCGATGCACATAGCGAGCCAGCTGTCTGGATATACCGTCGACCTCTCCTCCATAGAACCTTTTCCAAATTCTTTTTTGCTCGTTTTCTCCGGGCGAGGTGGCTTCGCTGAATATTCTAAATGATCTATTGTCAATCACTCCATCGATACCATGGATATTACCTATCATATCATTGTTGAGGATACCGATGACATTCCATCCCATCTCTTTGATCTTCTTGGCCATGATCTTACCTCCAAAGAGGCCTTGCTCTTCTCCGCTTAGACCTACAAAGATGATGCTGTGCGGGAAGTCATATTTAGAAAGCACGCGGGCCGCTTCTATCACTCCTGCCATACCCGTAGCATTGTCATTAGCTCCAGGACTATCAGAAGTGCCATCAACTGGATCACTGACTCGACTATCTATATCTCCAGACATGATGATGTAATTGTTAGGATATAGCGTACCTCTTTTGATCGCTAGGACATTGACAATTTTAGTAAGGACAGGAATCCGTCTGCTTTCTCCTTCTTCTATTATTCCGCTCATGTAGGACACCTCAAGGCATCCACCACAGTCATTGGAGACGCTCTCTAACTCTGACTTGATCCATCTACGCGCTGCTCCGATCCCACGTGTTCCTGATACGGTATCTGAGAGTGTATGACGTGTACCAAAGTCAACTAAAGTCTGGATATCAGACTTTAGGCGATCCGGAGAAACTTCTTTAATAATGTTATATATCCGAAGATCTGTCGCCGCTGGAACATTCTGTGCAATCAATGAGCTTTGCGAAATCAAAACTAGGAGTAAACCATAGGTAAAGATCCTAAGTGAATTGTTTTCTTTGTCATACCTACAGTTGGTGAGTTTATTCATCATAATCATTTCCTAAGTGTATTGCAATTAACTAAAAAAATAATTGATTATAACAATTATACACCCCGCCCCCATGCCATAAAGAGGTAAAACGGCTTAAATAAGAGAGGATTGAGAAGTATTACACTTGTATTTATTTTAGCATTGGTAGGATCACAGTGCGTTGGACAGAATCTTATAGAAAGGACTAAGCTTGGGCTAAGTAGTCAAAGTACACTTGAGCCTAATCAACTGTCGAAAGAAGTAAAAAAGCTCAAGTCATCAAGGACGGTAGAGTTATTCTCCTGGGACGATAGAAAGAGCACCAATCCATCATATGAGGTCAACTTAACACTGAGTCGTAAGCAGCTCAACACAATAGCGCTTGACTCAAATGCTTCATTGAATATAAAAATCCCTGTTAGCAAGACTCATAGCTTCAGGGTCGACTTAAAACCATTCAAAGTTCAAAGTGAAGAAGGTCAACTCCTCACTCCAGAAGGTTCAGTTGCAAGTAAAAACAAGATGCAGTTTTATAGAGGAGTTATCGATGGAGATCATGGTTCTTTAGTCACAGCATCTATCATCAATGGTGATCTGCAGATGTCCATCTCAGATCAAGATGGAGTCTATAGGATTTCACCTTCTAATTATAATAGTGACAATTACTATATCTGGATTGACAATGCTTTGCAGGAAAGAGAATTTACTTGCGGGACTGATGACACTTATCGATTAGAAAGAAAGCCCGAGCTAAACATCACACCAACAAAAGACAACAATCAGAAAGGTACAGGAGATGTGGTTCAAGTATATGTTGAGTGTGACAATAGGTTGAGAAGCAATAAGGGTGGAGTGAATGGAGCCGAGGCTTTCGTGGCGCAGCTATTTGCAGAGATTATCACGCTTTACGCAAATGAAAATATCAATATAGAAGTATCCGATATATTTGTTTGGACTTCTCAAGATCCTTATGCTGGAAATGAAGATCGAGGTATTGTTCTCAATCAGTTTTCAAATAATACTCAAGATAATTACAATGGTCGTTTGGCCACTCTGTTAAAAGGCAATACGAATAATAGCTGCAGTGTTGGAGGTCTTGCCAATGTCGATGTTTTATGCCAATCTTACTCTGTAGACTTTTTTGGCAAACCTTTTGGGCCATATAGTGTAAACCACGGTATAGGTTACTGCAGTGAAATAGGATTTGATGCATTAGAGGTGTCAGTAGTCGCTCACGAGCTTGGACACAACATCGCCTCTCCACATACGCACGCTTGTGCTTGGGGGCCAAACAATAATCAAAAAATAGATAACTGTGGTAACGAAGGAAGTTGTAGCCTCGTAACCTCACCAACTCCTTCCTCAGAGTCAAATACAATCATGAGCTATTGTAGACCAACAAACTTTACTAATGGCTTTGGTACCGAACCGGGCAATCTCATGCGCGGTAGAGTTGCTGCAGCAACTTGTCTTTCTTCATCAGGTGGTAGCAATGGCCAAGACCCTTGTACTCACGAAACCTTAACTTATAATGGTGGATTCGTTTTTTCTACTGAAGTAAAAGCTAACGATAGAATAGAGCTAAAAGACAATGTGACCGTCTTGGGCAATGCTAATGTAAATTGGCAAGCTGAAAATCAGTTTGAGGTATTCGGCACATTGACTATACCTGCTGGTGCGAAGGTTAATGTGATTGCTGAGGATTGTAATTGAATTAGTGATTCGTAAAACCTACGAATGGCGTTTTACATAAGGTAAGTTTTTTATCTTTCACACAAGTCAATCCTAGCTATCTTTATAGCTTGGCTACCAACAAACATGCGATCATACGATATCGGACCATCGACAGATGTCTCCGCGATATTGATCGTCTATGGACTTGGCGAGAGTTGGCTGAAGCCTGCAAGGAAGCCATCGCCTCAAGCACTGGTAGAGATGTCAATGTATCAGAAAGAACCATTAAGTACGACATCTCAGCCATGCGTAACAATGATGTCTTAGGATACCATGCGCCAATCGATTATGACCGAAAGGAGAAGACTTATTACTATAGTGATCCTAAGTACTCTCTTACAGAGAGCCCTATCAACAAGTCGGACTCACAGCTCCTGCAAACTGCGATCTCTATGCTGGAGCAATTCATGGAAGTACAAGAAGCAACAGGTATCCATAACATCTTGACCAAGTTAGAAAGTAGTTTAGATCGACAGAAAGAGAAGCATGATCCTATCATCCAGTTCGATCATGCAGTAGATGCTCCAGGTCAGAAGTGGTTATACAAGCTCTATCAATTGATCAAGCAGAAGGAGACTACGAGCATCACTTATCAGGCATTTGGCAAGAGGCAAAAAAACCGCATCATAAGCCCTCAATTACTTAAAGAATACAAAGGTCGCTGGTACCTTCTTAGTTATGATCATCAACAAGATGACAATCGCGTCTATGCATTGGATCGCATCAAAGGTGTTAGTGCCAGTCTTTCAGACTACAAGGAGTTAGACAAGGCCACTTCTAAGCAATACTTTGACCAAGTGGTTGGGGTCAGTGTACTTAAAGATCGTACTATTGAAAAGGTGATCTTTGAAGTCTATGGCATCCAGATCGACTACTTTAAGAGTAAACCAATACATCCAACACAGCGATTAGTTTCTCAATCTGAAGGCGCAGCAATATTTGAGATCAAAGTGATCATCAACTATGAGCTGGTCTCTGAGTTGATGTCTTATCATAAGAACCTCAAGATTATCTCTCCAACGGATCTGAAGACAGAGATGAGACTAGCTGTCCATACGATGTCTAAGTATTACAAGTAGTTGGCTTTCGCCAAATACGGCCTTCACCCAAAAGGTTTAAACAAAAGATTCATCTAAATTATCGATCATATACCACTGATTATCTGTCAGTTATATATGTTTAAAAACTTTCATGCAAATGCATTGCACGATGGTTTTTTACTTAGTGTTTATTATCTAACTAATACCAAACCTCAACCCAATGACATCCTTCTCAAGTAGAACTCCATTCTCTGTTCATCACTTACTCATCGTCGATATGAACAGCACGCACGCACCTTCTCAGAAAGATCTGATCTCTAGAGTCAATGATACATTTGACTCGATCAGAGAGGCGGTGCGCAAACACAAAAGCCAACAACATAGGATCACTGTGATGACGATCACCCAAGGCCTTATCAAGTGTGTATGCCATGATCTCAATATCACTGAAGTCCAGCACTTCAACGAACCTATAGATCACCAACCTAACAATAAAGGGTTATACGATGCGATCGGAGGTAGTATAGCTACATGGAAAGCACTTAGCCATCTAAGGAGCCTTGCAGATAGTCATCAAGTATCTATCTTCTCCAATGGTAAAGACCAAGGATCCAGTAAGTACAATGCTTGCTCGCTTAAGTCGATCGTTACAGCACTGTCTTCAGAAGGCTGGAAGTTTACCATGATAGGCAGTGGCTCATTGTTTCCTCAGACCGCTAAGCACCTTGGTATCAACAACTATTACATCTGCAGACCGCCAAGGACTACGAAGGAACGCAACTTCCTGATCTCACAACTGCGACGCCAGTGGAGACTTCAGCAAGTGAGCAAACACCTCAATGATGAGACTCCCGTGGCGGCTTAACGGCCTCAAAGAGAATTATCTTTATATGTTAAAGAAAAGGCTGGATTGAACTTAAAATAGACGATCTTTTGTTTGTTAATCAATAAGTTATACATTAGATAAAATTTTAATGTGTAATGGAACCTAACGTAGCGACGATCGCTCTGCACCCCGCTGTGCTGATAGCTTCAGGATTCGAATGCATCACGTCTAACCAAGTGAAGTTTTTAAATGCCCATCGTCGGCATTTTCATCATAAGGTGTATGACCTCGACAAAACTATATCGGTAACGCAAGAAGACTTCTCTCTGGGAGGTATACTTAATCCTTACGGAGAGTTTCTAGATACACGAGAAGCACAATTAGAGGCCGCAGAAAAGGCCCCAAGCTTCCCATACTTAACAAGAAGAAGCATCATAAAAGCTTTCTACCAAGAAGAACTCAGTTCGATATGGTCTGAGCTATTGATAGAACTATTTGAAGATCTATCAGAGTTTTGTGTCGTCAATAAAAGACCCAAAGGATACTATGTTGCCAATACTAAAGTGATCCATGAGTTGTATAGCTACCCTATATATCACAAGATATCTTCCCTTCACCTATGTGGACTGGGATCCAAACTCATAGATGCCTTTGATTATGTCTTTGAGCTATATAAGTCTTACGAAGAGATGCGAGCAGAGCCCGCAGTAGTCAGAAAGTAGTTACTCTCCGATCACTCTACTATTCTTAGATACACCAGCAACATTGAAGAATCCAAGTACAAGCGATCCATCACTCGATGTGACGTTACCCCTTGTATTAGCTAATGGTATAGAAAAGATACCGTTGTCCCCATTGTTAATCTGGTCCCTTGCTATTTCGAGAAAATTAAATGCTTGATTATTGATAGAGTGCAGCTCAACCTCGACGGTATCCCCTATCTCATATGGGATGTTAAGCAAGTCATCGTCTAAGCGATTAGTCAACTCTCTGAGCGGAGGGATAAATATCAATCCATCAATACCCGAACCTGCATCAAACCCGGCATCGTAAGCTATATTCATCTCTTGAGATTTGTCTAAGAACCTACCATTATGAAAAGTCTTTATCCAGTAAGTATCTCCTTTGCCCATAGGATCACGGGCATAAAACTGAGTATAATAGCCATCATCTAAGAAGATCTCATCTTCTCTAAACTCTACACCAACAGAATCTACAGGAGGTACTCTATGGATCTCAGTTGACGCTTTATAATTTAAGTTATCATAATCTATATTGAGTGTAAAGACATCACCTTCTTTGCCCAGTGATTCACCATTGGATGTCCACACATATCTTCCATCAGCAACATGCACAAACTCAAACAAAGCACCATCGCCACGACTTACCACTACTTGAGCATCTTTGACAACCTCAGGATTAGAGCTATCAAAGTAAGGTTGCGATAATGAAAGAATGATCTGTTGATCTTTCACCTGGTTGTCTATCCATGCATCAACTACAACTTGGACACCTCCATCTTGCAAAGGCACATCGATAGGATCTTCGCAAGACATCATGATCATCATAATGGCCAAACATGTCCCAAGGCAAGCTGTCTTTGGATTATATATAGTTAAGTGCTTCTTCATATCTGATTTTTCAACTTCTGATCTTTCAATTTTCATCTTCACTAAAATTTAAAATTGTAAGAAACTGAAGGGACAAAGTTGCCAATAACGCTGAGCCTGATTGCTTGAGTCACAGCGTCATTCTGTTGTCTAAAAAATATACTGAATGGGTTACGCTTACTGTAGAGATTATAAATGGAAAAGACCCATTCGCTTTGATAGCGACGATCAGGATTCTTCTTGCCCTGCAGTGTTGCAGATATGTCCAATCTATGGTAAAGCGGTATCCGTACATTGTTACGTGTCTCCAGAGAATTGTTAGGTATCACGAACCCTTGTTGCACAAACCTATTGGTCGGAAAAGTAGTTGGCGTACCCGAGATCATCACAAAGTTGGCACTAAATGTCCATCTCTTACCCGCTTCATAAAAACCAGTAAGACTTAAATTATGCGTCTGATCAAATCTCGAAGGATACCAAGTGCTATTATTGATTCCTTCTACTCTACGTTCGCTTCTTGCCAGAGTATAACTTGCCCAACCTGTGAACTTCCCTTTGTTCTTCTTCAGCATCAACTCAAGACCATATGCTCTCCCATCGCCTTCTAAAAGATCGGCTTCTAACAACTCGTTCAACAATATATCTGCTCCATCTATATAGTCGAGCAAATTAGAATACTTCTTATAGTAGATCTCAGTCGAGAGTTCATAGGTATTGTCTTCAAAGTTTTGAAAGTACCCAAGTGCTACCTGATCCGCCAGCTGTGGCTTCAAGTTGTTGGTACTAGGTTGCCATATATCTACTGGTGTGGATGCCGTAGTATTAGATATCAGATGTATGTACTGTGACATACGATTATAGCTCGCTTTGATTGAGTTGTTCTCACTGAGTTGATATTTTATCGCAAGTCTTGGTTCGAAGTTGCTGTATGTCTTTATGCTCTCCCATTGATCAAAGTCAACAGCACCCGTTACAGGTTTGCGAGTGCCTAAACTTAAAGGTTCTCCAAAGTCATATGCCAAACCCTTCCCAGTATAATTAAAGTAAGACCAACGCAGTCCATAGTTAATTGTAAGTGCAGGGCTCAGGTCGATCTCGTTCTCCACAAAAAGTGCACCTTCGATCGCATACTTATTATCAACACTGATATCTAAGACTTCCCCTTCGCTGACACCTACAGCATTACCAGGTTCAAATCTGTAGATAATACCTTGACCACCGAAGCGAATCATATTCTCAGGACTAACGAATAATGAAAACTCTGGCTTAGCGCTATAGTTTACAATCTTCGCGTTCCAATCAAATCGGTTGGCAGAGTCATCCCCAAAACTAATTTTATAATCATAGTCACTGGCATAGAGTGTAAGATTAGAAAACAGTTTTTCGCTAAAGAGGTGATTCCATCTTAGAGTCAATGTCTTGTTACCCCAATTAAAACCTGCTTGATCTCCAAACCCAAAATTGTCTCGACCCAAATAACCTGATAAAAACAAGCGATCTTTCTCTCCAAATTTATAATTAGTCTTTAACGTCAGATCATAAAAGTTGAGCTTACTATCCTCTAAACCATCTTGAAGAAAAGGTTTTGCAAGAACATCTATATAAGATCGTCTCCCTGCTAATATAAACGAGGACTTATCTTTTACAATGGGAGCCTCAACAGAGAGCCTACTAAAGATGGCACCGACACCACCTTTCAAAGCAAATCTTTTGTTATTACCTTCTTTCATCCTTACATCAAGGATAGAAGATAGTCTTCCGCCATATCGAGCTGGGACACCTCCTTTAAGAAGTTTGACATCTTTGACAGCATCAGGATTGAATACTGAGAAAAATCCAAACAAATGTGACGAGTTATAAACGGGCGCTTCATCCAAAAGCACAAGGTTTTGATCTATACTTCCTCCTCTGACGTTAAAGCCTGACGCTCCTTCTCCTACTGAACTTACACCCGGAAGTAGTTGTATGCTTCGTAACACCTCTACTTCGCCAAGAAGGGTTGGCATCTTTTGGATAGTTGCAATATCAAGTTTGTTCGCACTCATCTCTACATCTGAGACATTGGCGTTCTCTGCTTCACCAGTGATAACGATCTCTTCGATCTCTATCCCCTCTGCTTCAAACTCCATATCAATCTTTCGATCTTGGTCTAACTCAACGACCTGAGTAACTGTCTCAAATCCGAGATAGGAGTACTCTATGGTGTATTTCCCTTGAGGGAGAGAGATAGAGTAGAAACCATACTCATTGCTATTAGCACCCGTGCTGAGCTCCTTGATGAAGACGTTAGCACCTATGAGCGTTTCACCGTTAGAGCCATCCCGTAGATAACCATTAACAGTGAATTTTTCTTGCCCAAAAGCCAATGTGGAGCACGCCATTAATAAAAAGGAAAATAAAATATCACGCATATTTAGTCTTAAAGCATTTAGAACGATTAACCAGACCACAAGAAGCGATGAAATAAGTAATGCCTCAGATCAAGATTGGTTCAATCCACCTATGATCGCACTGAAACAGGGTAAAACGCTTCTTAACTGAATCGACTTACATCGATACCGGCCCCAAATAAACGCTAACCATTCTGATATCTTATTGACTTATGATAAGATCGCTCAAAGAGTAGATGAACGACCTATAAAACAAGAAAAAGGATAGACTTATCTACCCTTTCTTATGCAAAGCTCGGAGATCGAGCGATATTATGTGCTGATTATGCTTTTGCTATCTGACGGATATACAAACGTCCTTCAGCGTCTTCTAATTCTACGACGTACATCCCTTCTGTTAATCCTCCGATATCTATTCTTGCTTCATTAGAATCAAGCATCTTAGAAAGAACTTTTTGTCCGTTTGTGCTATACATGTTTACATTGACGATCATCTCATCGCTGAGGATATAGATGAAATCTGATGTCGGATTAGGCCCTACAGACAGATGGATATCATCTGAAGTAGGAGCTTGTGCTGATGATTGAGTAAGTGTTAGGGTCATTGGTTTTGATGTTATGGGGTCTATCCATTCTGCTACCTCAACAAATGCCGTTGCCAGCTCGCCAGTAAGCTCTGGAAGTGCTAAAGTGATGTCTGATGGATCAAAATCTGATGTCTTCTCGAAGTGTATCGTGTAGATATGCTTTCTCTTTGTAGTCACTTTCTCTCCTCCAACTATATCATCCGTTAAAGAAACATTGAAGCTCAAGAAGCCCACCGCTTCATAATCTGCTTCGTTAACAGTCAAGTGAGTATCGTAATGCTCATGCTCAGAGATCGTAATGTCTGAGTATTTGTTCTCAGCAAGCTGACTCTCTATCTTATGCTCAGATAAAGTTAAGTGGTCAGCATTGTAAAAAAGTCTTAAGTTCTGATTACCAAGTATGAACGCTTCATCTTCACTTGAGATCATAATATTAACTCCAACATGGTTTGCATGCCAAGAGTAAGTCTCCATGGTAAGATTTGCTCTCTGCGCATTGGTACCAACTGCGATCATTGTCATAAGTAGCACTAAAAGCGCATGCTTAAGAGTAGAGGTGATTGTGAGTAGAGTTTTCAATTTATTGGTGGTTATTCATCCTTTAGACCATAAAAAACAGGGTTGTCACCAAATACCTAAGCATCCGCAAATTAGCTTACACTTTAGATGTTGAAGTATCAAGTAGCTTACATGTCAAAACCTCTGGAGCTTGTTATAGCTGCTCTATGTTCTTAAGATGTATCTCCGCTTGCGCTAAAATATCCTCTTTCGTAATTGGGTCCATTTTGTTCCATAATCTGTAAGCCATACCTATGCGAGGGTTGTTCTGGAGTTTATCTTTATGTCGATCATAAAAGTGCCAGTAAAGGCTATTGAATGGGCATGACCGCTCCCCTACCTTCTCCTTCTTGTTATAATAGCATCCTTTACAATAGTGACTCATCTTATCGATATAGTTAGCAGTTGATACATATGGTTTAGTTCCAACTATACCACCATCCGCAAACTGGCTCATGCCTCGCGTATTGGTGATCTCAACCCATTGGATGGCATCGATATATATGCCGAGATACCACTCATCTACCTGATCAGGTGAGATACCAGCAAGCAAAGCAAAGTTGCCTGTGATCATCAACCTCTGGATATGATGAGCATATGCATAATGAAGAGACTGCTGGATCGCATGCTTCATACACGCCATCTTGGTATCTCCGGTCCAAAAGTATCCGGGCAAGTTACGTTGATGATTGAGAAAGTTCATCTCAGCGAACTCAGGCATCTTCGCCCAGTATACACCTCGCATATACTCCCTCCATCCTAATATCTGTCTTATGAACCCTTCTGTCTGAGCAATAGAAACTTCGTCTTCATGCTGCTCCCAGTAGTCGACAACTTTGTTGATGACTTCAAGTGGTGAGATCAACTTGACATTGAGTGCAAACGAGATCCGAGAATGATAAAGAGACCAATACCCCGGCGTCATAGCATCTTGAAAGGTGCCAAACCTAATCAAACAATGCTCACAGAAGAAGTCAAGTAGAGCCAAAGACTCTTGTCTTGTGGTAGGCCACAAAAAATCTTCTTTTTGAAGCACACCTATAAACTCAACACCTTTCCCTTTGATCAACTCATATATCTTAGTCACATCCTTTTTAAAAACAAAAGGAGTCGGTGGTACATGATCTTTCGGCAGCTTTTTGCGATTATCATGATCATAGTTCCACTTGCCAGTCAGCGGCTTTCCTCCTTCCATTAGGATATCATACCTCTTCCTCATACTTCTGTAAAATGACTCCATGAGGTAGGTTTTCTTTCCTTCAAAGAACTTTTCCAACTCCATCCTTTCGCTCAAGAAGTGTTCAGTACTAAACACCCGAGTGGAGAGCTTCTTATGTGTTGCACAAAAAGTCTTAAGTTGTTTGTCTAATCTGTATTCGTCAGGTTCTTGATATTCAAAATTTTCGATCCCGCCTCTTTCTATGAGGGCTGAAAGGTTTTCTATAAGTTCCTGCTTATTTTGAGGAGCATCAAGATTATAATAAACAATCTTATGTCCAGCTAGACTAAGCTCATCTGCAAATGATCTCATCGCAAGAAAAAAGGCCACAATCTTCTGGATGTGATGTGTTACGTAATCTGTCTCCTGTCTCATCTCAAACATGCAGTAGGTCACATCTTCATCCACCTTGTCAAACCAAGAATGTTGCAGATTAAGCTGATCACCAATTATTAGTCTTAATGTCTTCATACTTTCCGATTATGAGTTGTATGCCTTTTCAATATTCTCTGGGCTTCGATTCTAACAGCTGGGTCTTTTTGCATACTCCAGATCTTGTCTCGAGCTTCTCTACCCGCTTCTTTAAGATCTATGATCGGTAGCGGATAGTCTTTCCCTATATTTACACCATAGAACCCTTGCTCCATAGGAGTCATCAACCAAGGTTCATGTATACACTCAATCGGAAGACTTTCTAACTCCGGAACGTAAGTCTTTATAAAGGACCCATCTGCATCATTTTCTTTAGATTGCTTAACTGGATTGTAGATCCGGACTGTATTGATACCAGTAACGCCCGCTTGCATCTGGACTTGTGGGTAATGAATACCTGGTTCAAAATCCAAAAACTGTTTTGCTAACCAAACCGCTCCTTCTTTCCAATCTTGCCACAAGTGCTGAGTCAAAAAAGAAAGCGTCATAGCACGCATCCTAAAGTTTATATACCCTGTCTGGATCAAGCAGCGCATGCATGCGTCCACGAGCGGATACCCAGTTTTCCCATATTGCCACGCATGAAAGTAAGCTTCGTTTATATTTCTCTTTATGGCATTAAATCCGCGATTGATATTTCTAAACTCCATCGCATCTTCCATTTCAAACTTCTGTATGAAATGACAATGCCATCTAAGACGAGATGCAAAATTATGTAGTGCTTTATTATAAGGTCTAACTTGAACAGCCTTACAGTACTCCTGATAGACCTGTCGGATAGATAGATTACCCCAAGCTATGTAAGGAGAAAGTCGACTACAAGACTTTCTACTTTTTAATGGTTTGGAAATATCAAATGAGTAGGATTTGGCTCGACCATTAAAAAATGAAAATAAATATGACCATGCCTTAGTTTCTCCTCCAATCTGAAAGCTATCATCGTTTATTGTAATCTCATCAGGAATTCTTTCTTTCAATCTTTCCAATCCATCAGTCGGAGGCCTGAATAAACTCCAATCAGGATCATCAAGCGGCAATTCCATAAATCGATGCCAAGCCTTTGACCAATCCTTCCTATTACGACGCCGTCGCTCTACCCCATTCTGCTGATATTCTGACCATTGTATGTTATGCTTCTGGCAGTAAGAGCTGAAAACTTTATCTCGGTTATAGGTAACTCTTAATCCAGTCTCCATATAGGAGTACACTGTACTAACATCAAAGAGTTCAGTAAGATGATCAAATACCTCTGACACTTCATTATAAAAGCAATATACCTTGGCTTTATACTTTTCTAATTGCATATTGATATCCATTAAAGACTGATAGACAAATCTCCAATGACGGATATCATAGTGAGGATCAGCAATAACTGAAGGTTCGAAGATATACACAAGCAAGGTTTGAGCACCTTGTTCAATTGCTGTCTTTAAAGGAAGGTGATCTTTGAGTCTAAGATCCCTTTTCAGCCAAACTATGTTAACCTTCTCTCGCACCTTGACGCAACATGGATATCTCTTATTGGTTTAAATCATTCATTGTGAAGTATCAACCAGCCGCAATAACACAACTCTATTTGATCGGCCTAATAGACTGATACCTAAGAAATTTGTTCATCTTCGATTAATAATGAAACCAGCAGTATTAAAAGATCTTTTTCCCGAATTAGCTGATAACAGGCTGATCGATGAGCTAATCGAGCATGGCTCTATCCAGAGTTTTAAAAGTGGTGAAGTGATCATCGATTACGGTGACTATATAGAGTTTGTACCGTTGGTCTTATCTGGCTTTCTAAAAATCATCCGAGAAGGGGATCAAGGTCAAGAGTTACTGTTGTATTTTTTGAGAGCGGGTTCTTCTTGTGCAGCATCGTTCAGTTGTTGCATGACAAAAAAGAGGAGTGAGATAAAAGCAATTTGCGAAGAGCACTCTACTTTATTGATGGTGCCGATTGAAAAAGCGAATCAATGGATGAAGACATACGCTTCCTGGAGGGACTTTGTGATCAGTATGTACGACAGCCGACTATTTGCGTTGATAGATACGATAGACAAATTGGCTTTTGCTCAGTTAGATGAGAAACTCCTACAATACTTACAAGAAATGTCACTACTCAAGTCATCCACTAAACTGACTATCTCTCATCAGCAAATAGCTGCAGATCTTAATGCATCAAGAGAAAGTATATCTCGACTTCTTAAAAAGCTTGAGACAAAAAAGGTGGTTTCACTTAATCGCAACGAGATTACTATCTTGTCTGTGTGATGTATATCACAAGTCATCCATGAAAGCTTTTAGAACTTTATCATAGAAACCACGATTAATGCTGGAGCGGCTTCCTCTATTAAAGACTATAAGCAACTACAATAAAGATCATCTCCGAGGTGATCTTTCTGCAGGATTGACGGTAGGCGTTATGCTTATCCCGCAAGGAATGGCCTATGCTATGATCGCGGGACTGCCTCCGATATATGGCTTATATGCATCTACAATACCGATAATCATATATGCGCTACTTGGTACTTCACAACAACTTGCTGTAGGGCCCGCAGCCATGATAGCCTTGCTAACAGCCTCTGGTATTGGATCTATCGCAAAAACTGGATCAGAAGAGTATATCGCTCTGGTCATCGCACTTGCGCTCATCGTCGGTGTCATACATATCCTCTTGGGATTTTTAAAGATGGGCTTTTTAGTCAATTTTATATCCCGTCCAGTCATCTGTGGTTTTACCTCCGCGGCTGCCATCATTATCTTTCTAAGCCAATTAAAGAATCTCTTGGGTTTTCATATCCCACGAGGAGCCCATACTTTTGACACTTTGACATATGCAGTCAAGCACATCTCAGAGACTAATTTATTCACCTTGTTCATTGGCATTATAGCAATTGTAATTCTTAAAGCGCTAAAGCAAATGAAGTCTGTTATACCAGGTCCAATTGTCATCGTAGTCCTAGGTGTACTCTGTGTCATCATCTTTGGACTCCAAGATTATGGCGTTAGTATAGTTGGATCAGTACCTGAAGGTCTACCTGCTTTCATTGTACCCGAAATTAATTTGGATATCATAACAAGACTCAGTCCACTAGCGTTGATCATTGCACTGATCATCTTCATGCAAAGCATCGCAGTTGCAAAAGCCATACAACTCAGTCATAAAGATTATAAGATCATCCCTAACCAAGAGCTAATTGCACTTGGAGCAGCTAATATAGTTGGATCATTTTTTCAGTCTTTTCCAATAACTGGAGGACTGGCAAGAACAGCGGTCAATGATCAAGCTGGAGCAAAATCAGTCTTTGCTTCGTTGATCACAGCTGGGCTCGTTATATTGACTTTGCTTTTCCTTACACCTTTATTTTCTAATCTACCCAATGCTGTTTTAGCTGCAATCATAGCAGTTGCCGTCTACAGCCTCTTCAATTATAATGAGGCAAAATACTTGTGGCAAACGCACAAATCAGACTTCTGGATGATGGCAATAACATTTGGGGCAACCTTAGCTTTTGGTATAGAAAAAGGCATCTTCACTGGAGTGATCTTATCTCTCGGTATGATGATCTATAAAACCACAAGGCCACATATCGCAGAGCTCGCAAAAATACCAGGGTCAGAGGCGTATAGAAATGTCAACAGATTCGCAGCATTAGAGCAAAGGGCTGACTTGCTGATATTGAGATGGGATGCACAATTGTACTTTGCTAACGTATCTTCCTTTAAAGATGAAATGGCTAAAAGGATCGAACAAAAGGGGCCAAATCTCCAAGCTCTGGTCTTAGATATGGAGAGCATAACAGATATCGACAGTAGTGGTCTTCATGCTATTGAGGACTTCGTAGATGATATTTACGAGAGTGGACTAAAACTCTATTTAGCTGGTGTCAGAGGACCCGTAAGAGATCTTATGGTCAAAGGTGCTTTGACAAAAAAGATAGGTAAATCAAACTTTTTTTTGAGTGTAAACAACGCAGTTTTACACCATGATCATCCTGAAGAACAAGAGCGTCAAAACATGGAGTATGTACTACAAACGAATATAAAGTCTGCTCCTTAGGATCAAACAAAATCTTATAAATTGTTATTCATTCTGTGACCTTGATCACAAACCCATGATGCCAATTCTCATATCTTTGAATAAGAAACAGTTATTATGCATATCGAACAAATATATACAGGCTGCCTTGCCCAAGGAGCATACTATATCGTCTCTAATGGTGAAGCGGCTATCATAGATCCACTAAGAGAGGTTCAACCTTATCTGGATAGATTAGAAAGAGATGGCGTCAAGCTCAAATATATATTTGAGACACACTTTCATGCTGACTTTGTTAGTGGTCACGTGACGCTTGCGGAGAAGACAGGGACACCAATCATTTATGGTCCTTTGGCTAATCCTTCATTTGAAGCGATCATAGCGGAGGATGAGCAAGAGTTTGTGATAGGAGATATCACTATAAAAGCTTTGCATACGCCTGGGCATACGATGGAGTCTACAACTTATCTACTGATCCATCAAGGAAGGAATCATGCGATTTTCTCTGGAGACACCTTGTTCTTGGGAGATGTGGGCAGGCCAGATCTAGCGCAGAAAGCAGCCGATATAACCCAAGAAGACCTGGCTGGCATGCTTTACGATAGCCTAAGAACTAAGATTATGCCATTAGCAGATGAAGTGATCGTCTATCCGGCTCATGGAGCAGGATCAGCCTGTGGCAAGAATATGATGAAAGAGACAGTGGATACGCTCGGCAATCAAAAGAAGATGAATTATGCCTTGCGTGCAGATATGACCAAAGAAGAGTTTATCAAAGAGGTTACAGACGGTTTATTGCCTCCGCCAGCCTACTTCCCGCTCAATGTTAAGTTGAATAAAGAAGGCTATGAAGATGTTGGCAAGATCATCAATCAGGGAACGAAGCCATTAGATGCCACTGCATTCGAATTAGAGGCAGAGGCTCATGACGCCTTAATCTTGGATGTCCGAAACCCTCAAGAATTTGCGAAGGCGTTCATCCCAAGATCAATAAACATAGGGATCAAGGGCTCTTTTGCTCCTTGGGTGGGTGCTTTGATCCAAGATATAACTACACCGATCCTACTCATAACTCCTGAAGGGAAAGAAGAGGAGGTTGTTACAAGACTGTCAAGAGTCGGCTTTGACAATACTTTAGGATATCTCGAAGGAGGCATTAATGCATGGATTCAAGCTGGTCGAGAGACGGATCGCATAGAGAGCATATCAGCTGTGGAGTTCGAAAGTAGATATAATGAAGAATTACCGTTGTTTGATGTTAGAAAAGAACCAGAGTATCAATCTCAACATCTTTTAACAGCTGACAATACACCTTTAGATAATCTAAATGATCATCTATCGACCTTTCCTAAGGAAGAAACATTTTATGTGCATTGTGCTGGGGGATATCGATCTATGATTGCTTCCTCTATCTTAAAGTCAAGAGGATATCACAATCTTATAGAGATCGCAGGTGGTTACGGAGCATTACAAAAAACAGCACTGCAATCATCTGAATTTGTATGTCCGACAACTTTATAATTAGAAACTGAACTTCAGTTTTACTTTTCCATAATTAGAAAATTAATATACTCAATGATAGAGTTTCTTTCACAGCCCTGGCATTGGTCTATCGCAGGAGCTGCTATTGCCTTACTTATGGTTTTGCTTCTTTGGTTTGGAGGCAAGTTTGGCGTATCATCTAACCTAAGAACCTTTTGCACTTTAGCCGGAGCAGGAAAAGTAAGTGACTTTTTTAAATGGGATTGGAAAGCACAAATATGGAACTTGGTCTTTATCACAGGTGCTGTGATCGGAGGTTTTATAGCTTCTCATTATTTGGTAAGCTCCGAACCACTTAACATATCAGAGTCTACGGTTAGCTATCTAAGCTCAGTGGGCATCACCACGCCACAAGATTTTTCTAATGGCGGCGGATTTGTCCCTGCAGAGATTTTCTCTGATCCATTCTCATTAAAAGGGCTCATCATTCTTATTATAGGTGGTTTTTTCATTGGATTTGGAACACGATATGCGGGCGGATGTACATCTGGTCATGCCATCAGTGGCTTGAGCAATCTGCAACTACCATCGCTGATTGCAGTTGTAGGATTCTTCATAGGTGGCCTGGCTATGACTTGGTTAATTCTTCCTTCCATCTTAAAATTATAGTGATGATAAAGTTTATAAAATTTCTAATTGCAGGTGTTGTCTTTGGGATCATCATGACGAAGTCAGAAGCTATCTCATGGTTTCGTATCCAAGAGATGTTCAGATTTGAAAGCTTTCACATGTACGGCATCATCGGAGTAGCTGTTGGCTTGGGAGCTTTACTGACTTTCATATTGAAGAAGGTCGATGCAAAGACAATGTATGGCACAGAACTGAATCTTACACCTAAGGCCATGTCTGTTACACGCTATCTTGTAGGAGGTACGATCTTTGGCCTAGGCTGGGCGATGACAGGTGCTTGCCCAGGGCCTTTATTTACACTTCTGGGGCATGGGATATGGAGTATTGCGATAGTTATAGCCAGTGCAACATTTGGAACGTTCGTATATGGCATGCTTCGAAGCAAACTGCCACATTAATTACAGTGATCAGATGTTAGGCATCTAATTTTTTGTTGACGAGATCATTGATTTGAATAAAGTGCCTTTCTTCATGATGAACCACTAATCTTAGTGAATCACCTAAATTAAGCTTCAGCCAGTTAGTCACTATTATTGGTACATGGTTTTTGCTTAGGTCTACTCCGTCTAGATTATTAAGCAATTCTAATATGACCTTCTGTTGTTCGATATACTCATGGATTACGGATCTTGTCAACTTACGTAAGAAGGGATTGGCCTTAGATGGGGACTTAGCCTTATTAACCACAACTCCATCAATAGGTCTGGCTTGCTTTATGGCCCATCTACCGATAGCTCCACTTCTATAAGTTTCTGAATTTTTCAGCGCTTTAGGGTAAGCGATTATATGCCTGAACTTAGGAATGTAGAATTCTCCAAATCTTATCAAATGCTCTAATACTTCTAAGATGTTCCATTTGTACTTAGATGGTCTCCACTGGAGGTCCTCTTCTTCCAGAGGAATCACATGTTCTTTGAGGTAGTTTAGTTGATCATGTATTAGATCAGTAAGCTCTTGTACAATCTGTGCAGTCTGGTGCTTCACGATACTTTAAATATCAATCGGTGAAGATAGTTCATCCAAAACAAAGGGTTTCCCATAGAAATAGTGAATTAATCAACCTCCTACCCAACTTGACGTGTCACTTCTTCGTATAGTATGGAAAGTTCATAAATGAGATTTATCATATGCATATCGATCACCCTTGTTACTATCTCTTGTAGCAATGACAGTAACTGCAACAACTCATTTGGCGAGGCTTTTGAGGTGAAGACTGGGCGTACATATTGTTTGCCCGATGACTCTGAATTGGTTATCACTTCTATCATGGATAGTTATTGCCCTTGTGATGCTGATTGTATCTGGCAAGGTGAGGCTGTAATAACAGGTGAACGGATATATGACAAAGACCTCGTCGAACCTTTTGAACTTCACGAAGAGATGACGGATGCTAACCCTCCTTTTGCAAGGATATCATCAGTTATAACCACAGAGTCGTGTGATCCAGATATCGCCAAGATAGAAATCTTGATCACAGAGTAAATCAGCTATCGAGACCGACAGCCTCTAACTTCATTCTTTTGTCTATTTTGTCGACACATTCAGCTTGATGAATAATATGAAGTGGGTCAAAAGAATCGGTATAGCGCTTATAATTATAATCATCTTAGCAGCCATTGGCATGGGTATCCTCATGCGTAAAGCCAAATATGGTTTTGCGGCCTATGAGAAAGATGCACACGAGATATCCATTGATACCGATCGACCTACGGTTCTGATTTTTTCCAAGACTACAGGATGGAGACATAGTGAAGCAATTGATGCTGCTGTATCCGCTATAGAGAACATATGTAAAGAACACAACTGGTTTGTTTATAACACCGAGGATGCTGGCATATTCAATGAAGCACAATTAGAAAAATTTGATGTTGTCATCTGGAATAATTCTACTGGTCGTGTTCTAACAGATGAACAACGTGCGATATTTGAAGGGTATGTAAAAAAAGGCGGAGGCTATCTGGGCATCCATGGTGCCGGTGACTTTTCTCACCATTGGGATTGGTATAAGGACGAACTCATATCCGCTCAGTTCTCCCATCATCCAATCAAGAATCAGATTCAAAAAGCAGACGTCTATCTGTCCTCAACAGTCGACAGCTCATGGAGGACACCACCTGTGTGGACACACGAAGACGAATGGTATATATTTGACGAAAGTCCAACTCAAAAAGGAGCAGATATCTTATACTTTATAGA
Organism: uncultured Saprospiraceae bacterium; assembly: GCA_938022935.1. Lineage (GTDB taxonomy): Bacteria > Bacteroidota > Bacteroidia > Chitinophagales > Saprospiraceae > JAJRXG01. The sequence continues at coordinate 13,222 of CALIHL010000133.1, read as the reverse complement.
TGGATCAAAGATAGATCCAAGTGGCAACATGCTGTGGATCACGGACAAGGACTTCGGCATGGGCGATCAACATCCTATCGCTTGGACGAAGTCAGTTGGGCAAGGACGATCCTTCTATACTTCGATGGGACACACGGGCGCGACGTTTGAAAACAAGAACATGATCGGGCTACTCACAGAAGCTATATCATGGGCCGGTAAACTGTAATGATTCTATCATAGGATCTCTTTCAGTCGCGGTCGCTTCTTATCTATCCATTTACCTACATTTGCACCCAAATTAACAAACACCACAGTTACTATGGCTAAACCTATTGCTACAATATGTGCCGACAATATCCGTATCCTTTCTGCCGCTATGGTTGAGAAAGCCTCTTCAGGTCACCCTGGAGGTCCGATGGGTGGAGCGGACTTTATCAATATTCTATATTCTGAATATCTCAATTTTGATCCAGATGATATGGCTTGGCCATTCCGAGATAGATTTTTTCTTGATCCAGGACACATGTCAGCTATGCTTTATAGCCAGTTGACTTTGTGTGGAGCACTTTCGTTAAATGATCTAAAGAACTTTAGACAGTGGAAGAGTCCAACACCTGGTCACCCAGAGATAGATGTTAAACGAGGTATAGAGAATACTTCTGGACCACTTGGTCTGGGTCATGCCTTTGGTGCTGGAGCAGCAATCGCTGAGCGCTTTCTGGTAGAAAGATTTGGTGACTGGATGAGTCACTATACTTACTTGTATATCTCAGATGGAGGTATCCAAGAAGAGATCTCTCAAGGTGTCGGTCGTATAGCAGGGTTCTTAGGGCTTGGTAAGATGATCATGTTTTATGATGCCAATGATGTCCAGCTCTCAACAAGAGTAAGCGACGTTATGTCAGAAAACACAGCTAAGAAATACGAAGCTTGGCACTGGCATGTGATCACAATAGATGGTAACGATCCAAAAGAGATCAGAAGAGCAATAGACGAAGCAAAGTCAGTAACAGATAAGCCATCACTCATCATCGGTCAAACGATCATGGGCAAAGGTGCTGTCAAAAGCGATGGCTCTATGCATGAAGGTCAAGTAGAAACACACGGTAAGCCGCTCGGTAAATCCAATGCGTCTTTTGAAAAAACAATCGAAGCTTTAGGCGGGAATGCTGCTAAGCCATTTGAGATATTCCCAAGAGTTGAAAAACACTATGCTAAGGCACTTGACCGTAAACGTAAAGCTGCTAAAAAACAAAAGGCGAAATATCAAACTTGGAAGAAGAAGAATCCTGCCCTCAATAGAAAGCTAAACAGATTCTTATCAGGAAAGCTACCCGCTATCAAATGGGACAAGATCAAGTTGGGCTCCAATGAAGCTACCAGAAATGCTTCTTCAAAAGTGTTGGCTCACTTTGCTGACAAAGTAGAAAACATGATCGTTGCTTCTGCGGATCTTTCTAATAGTGATAAGACTGATGGCTTCTTGAAGAAGACAACAGCATTTACAAAAGGAGATTTCTCTGGAGCGTTTTTACAAGCAGGCGTTTCAGAACTTACGATGGCGGCATTGTCAACAGGCATGGCACTTCATGGTGGCGTCATCTCAGTATGTGCGACCTTCTTTGCATTCTCTGATTACATGAAGCCCGTGTTGAGAGTAGCAGCATTGATGGAGACTCCAGTGAAGTTTTTATGGACACACGATGCATTTAGAGTGGGCGAAGATGGACCTACCCACCAGCCGATAGAACAAGAAGCCCAATTGCGATTGTTAGAAAAACTTAACAATCACTCAGGTAAAGCATCTCTAATTGCTTTACGCCCAGCGGATAGTGCGGAGACCGTTGCAGCATGGAAGATAGCTCTTGAGATGAATGATCGACCAACAGGTCTCATCTTATCACGTCAGAATATCAAAGATGTTCCTGCTGGCAAGAAGTCACGTATCTCACAGGCGATGTTTGCAGAGCGTGGAGCTTACTTGATACAAGAAGGGACGAAGACTCCAGATGTAGTACTTGTAGCCAATGGATCAGAAGTTTCAACTCTTGTTGATGCTGCTGTTCTCCTTGAAGCAAAAGGTCTTAAAGTAAGAATCGTATCTGCACCATCCGAAGGATTGTTCAGATCACAACGAAGAGCATATCAAGCCAATCTACTACCTAACGGTATACCAACTTTTGGGCTTACGGCAGGACTACCAGTAACACTGGAAGGATTGGTGAAAGGCAATGGTACTGTGCAAGGTATGACGCACTTCGGTTATAGTGCTCCTTATACAGTACTGGATAAAAAATTTGGCTATACTGCAGAGTCAGTGGTGAAGCAGGTAGAGAAGTTGTTTAGAGGAAAGTAGAGAGTATCTCTACTTGACGGAGACTTGATGTTAGTCTGTTTCCCGGAAGTGAAAAAAGCGCCCCTCCATATCAGAAGCTATCGCTTCTGATATGGAGGGGCGCTTTTTGTTGGTGGTCCATGATTACATAATTAATTCTAAACTCACCCTCTTCTCCTTCTCTTTATAAAAGAAGGACGAAAATTTAGATTTCAACGATAAATAATTGTTTCAATAAGATCATCTCTTACAAGTCACACTTTCAACAACTTAGATATTACAATTATAATTATGTCAAAAAGAAGTGAGTTTTATCTGTGCAAAAATGTGGGTTGCCTTTTTGCTGGCGTCTTAGTAGTGATTGTTTTCAATTGGTTTTTTTGGGTTTTATGCAGGTCTTCCTTCGGGAGGCCTTTTTTTTGCGAGCTGCTGAAATAGTATCAATCTACTCTAGAACAAGAAAACTCATCCTCTTCTCCCTACCAAAGGCAGGCAGCTTTATTTTCAAGAAGGGAATAATAATTACCGTTTGGCCAAGATTAACTTCTTCAGATCGCCTATAGATTAAAAACCTTTGGGTCAACCGAGCATCGCCATTTGTCTGCCGTCCTAATCTATCTTTTTAAAGCTAATTCGGGACAAGTCAAACTCATCCTCATTCCTTCTCGTGCTAAGAGAAGGACGGAAATGTGAAGTGAGCATTACTTAATTTACAATTTTCGAATTCACTCATTTCGCACACAATCAAACCTTTATACTTTACGATTATAATTATATCAAAAAGCCGTGATTTTTTCTGCACAAAAATGTGGGTTGCCTTTTTGCTGGCGTCTTAGTAGTGATTGTTTTCAATTGGTTTTTTGGGGTTTTATGCAGGTCTTCCTTCGGGAGGCCTTTTTTTGTGTTATGGTGAACGTTGATAATAAGTTTCTCCTATTTTGATTTCAACTCATCCTCTTCTCCTTCTCTTGCTAAGAGAAGGACGGAAATGTCAGGCAAGCGCTACTAGTCTGGCTAGTATAAGTCTCAAGACTCTAAAAAAAACCTGGACCAATCAAGCGTTGATCCTTCTTTGCGTCGTTCTAATCTAACTCTACTTTTTGAAGCTAATTCGGGATAAAACATACTCATCCTCTTTTCTCTAACCAAAGGCAGGTAGGCTTTCTCTTACAAAAGAAGGATAACAATTATGCTCAGATAAGATTGCTTTCTTTTTTAAAAAGGAGCTCTTTGGTAAACGGCTTAGTTTTCTTGATTCAGCACTACATTCATCCTTCCATTCATAAGGGAAGGATCGAGGATGGTTCCGGGTATAATAACCATAACACCTACCCCAAAACAGACAAAATCAAGATCAGCGTCATCGCAATCAAACCAAATACTCCGGTCATAACAGTTTGGACCTTATAGCCTTCTGTTACACTAAATCCGGTCATCTGAGTTAGGACCCAGAAAAAACTATCGTTGACATGTGAAACAACAGCTGAGCCGGCAGCTATAGATAATACTGTAAGTGTTGTCATCCATTCTGAGTCCAAACCAAGATCTCCCATCAAAGAAGACATAATCGATGCAGTAGTTAACAATGCAACGGTAGACGATCCTTGACATGTCTTTAATGCTGCAGCCAATAAAAAAGGAATCAATAAACCAAGTGAGCTACCATCAAATAACCCACTGATCAAATCGCCTAATTCGGAGTTCTTTAAGACTTGTCCGAAGATCCCACCTGCACCTGTGATGAGTAAGATCGGTGCCGCTGCTTTAAATGCGTCACCAATCCAACCAATACCAGAAAGGAGGTCTCGGTCTATATTCTTTGGCAATGTAAATGACACAAGTAGACCAATCAACAAGGCTATCACTGGCTGGCCAAAAAAGCTAATCCAATTGTAAAAAGTGCCTTCTCCAAAGTACTTAGCATCCATATCTCCTAATGTACCCAAGACGATTAGAAGAATAGGCAAAAGAATAGGCAGAAATGCTTTACCCGGATGGAGCAACTCATTATAATATTGATGAGACTTTTCATTTTTGACATTTACTTCTGCAACATCATTTGCGGAAGCAATAGAGATCTTCGAAACAAAATTTATAATTATCAAATAGCAAAACAAACATGTGACACTACTGACCACTAAACCCCATATCATGACTTGGCCAATAGAAGCATCTAAAAAAGCAGCGGCCGCAACAGGGCCTGGTGTTGGTGGAACCATCACATGTGATGCCAACAAACCAATCGCTAATGCAGCCGTTGTGCCAGCAATAGGGACGCTTGCTTTCTTTGATAAAGCTTTGTTGAGTGGACTCATGATAACAAACCCGCTATCCGCAAATACTGGAATAGATATAATGTAGCCCGTTATCATCATCGCCAAAGTCACAAAGCGTTCTCCAATCCAATTAAGGATTTTATTGGCCAAGATGAGCGCTCCACCTGATCGCTCTAAAAAAGTACCGATCATGACACCAAAGAGAATGATCAAACCAATGTTACCCATCAGACTGCCAAATCCTTGATTGATACTCTCTACCAATAACTTCAACTCCATCCCAGAACTCAAAGCGAATATGATCGCACCTCCCAAAAGACTTAGAAACGGATGAAGCTTATAAAGTACTGCTGACAGGATAATGAACAACAAGGCCAATATGAGTGCGAAAAAAAGCATAATCTATGTGTAGCTCGTTGTAATGTACAGAAATAGATTCTTAACAACTCAATGTTTTAGTTTAGATGATAGACTATTACTCAGTTTCATTATTCAACCATTATATGATATCTTGGCTATGACTGAATACTGATCATGGCCTTAAGATCTATCTTCTTCTATACTTTACTATCATTCATAATGATCAGCGCTATCATATCCTGCAACAAGGAGGATAGGATAGATTATAGTAGCCAAGTCAAACCCATTCTAAATGCTAATTGCTTAGCATGTCATGGCGGTGTTAGAAAGCAAGGTGGATTTTCCTTGCTCTTTGAAGATGAAGCGTTGGCGACTCTCCCTTCTGGAAATACAGGTATCGTACCACATAGTGCTAAAAGAAGTGAGATGATCCGTCGACTCACCTTAGAGGATGAAGAAGAGAGGATGCCTTACAAAGAGCACAAGCTCTCAGATGAAGAGATTGACATATTGACGAAGTGGGTGAACCAAGGTGCTGAGTGGGGCGAGCACTGGGCATATCAATCATTAACAGAACCGGTCATTCCTCAGATAGAAGATTCTAATTGGGAAAGTGGGAATATCGATGCTTATATCTATTCAAGTTTAGAAGCTAATGGCTTGAGTCCTTCTCCGATGGCAGATGCCGCAACTCTTGCAAGAAGACTGAGCATGGATGTTATAGGCTATCCACTAGATTATACTGACGTAAATACTTTCTTAAGCGATCCCTCTGATCAGCAATACGAACGCTTAGTTGACAACTTACTTTCTTCTCCACACTATGGAGAAAAGTGGACCTCAATGTGGCTGGACCTAGCTCGATATGCTGACACAAAAGGATACGAACGAGATGACAATCGAAATATCTGGAGATATCGGGATTGGGTAATCAAAGCCTTTAATAAAGATGAGGGTTATGATCAGTTCATCACAGAACAGTTGGCTGGTGACCTTTTAGAGAACCCAACTGATGACCAATATCTCGCTACCGCATTTCATCGCAACTCTATGACCAATGATGAAGGTGGAACTGACAATGAAGAATTTAGAAACGCTGCAGTGTTGGATAGAGTCAACACGACTTGGGAAGCTTTAATGGGAACGACCTTTGCCTGTGTACAATGTCATAGTCATCCTTATGATCCCTTTACACATGAGGAGTATTATAAGAGCTTCGCCATCTTCAACAATACTAGAGATGAAGATTCTTTTGCAGACTATCCCGTATTGAGGCATCTGGACTCTACACAATTAGAAACAGTAAGCAGTCTCCGATCTTGGCTATCTACAACTACGTCACAAGAACACGCAGATGAGATTGCAACTTTCTTAAAGACAGTCGCTCCTGCACAAAACTCTTTAACGACTGATCAATTTGTCAACGCAGAATTGAGTGATACAAAGTGGCTCTCGATGCGCAACAACAGTTCCGCTCGATTAAAAAGTGTGGACTTAACCGATAGAGATCAATTGATTCTAAGATATGTCGTCCGAGTTGACAAAGGGGGCTTACAATTACACATTGATGACATCCAAGGCAAGGTGATCGGCAGTCTTGATATTAGAAAGCCTAAAGAGAATGGCTGGACAGAGACGATGATTGATATAGCATCTGTTAATGGCGTCCATGACGTCTACTTCACTTATGAGAATGATGAAATAGAAGATCCAGATAAAAATGGAATCACGTTTGATTGGTTCTACTTCACGCAATCGTTTCCAAATGACAACATAGAATCAGTAGAGTACAAAAAGAAATTCTGGGAGCTGCTCCAAGTAGATGTGCCTGGCACACCGATCATGGTTGAAAACCCTGATCGCTTAAAAAGAACAACGCACTTATTTGAAAAAGGAAGCTGGACTGCCCCAGGGCAGGAAGTAAGACCCGCTACTCCAGTCATTCTTAACGCATTCTCTGAAGACACTCAACAAGACAGGTTGGGATTCGCACAATGGATGACCGATCCCAATCATCCTTTAACCAGTCGTACTATTGTCAATCGAGTATGGGAACAAATATTTGGCGTAGGCCTGGTCGAAACTTTAGAAGATATGGGCAGCCAAGGAAGTAACCCCAGCAATCAAGAGCTACTCGACTATCTATCGTGGCAACTGATCCATCATTATGATTGGAGTCTAAAAGCTTTAATCAAGGAGATCTTAATGAGTGATACTTATAGACAGTCTTCTAACACTACACAAGAACATCTCTCTCAAGATCCCAACAACATCTATCTCGCGCGCATGAGCAGAGTACGCTTGAGCGGAGAACAAATCAGAGATCAAGCATTAGCTATCAGCGGAGCCATGAATCCACAGATGTATGGCAAACCTGTGATGCCCTTTCAACCTGAAGGTATCTGGTCAGCTCCTTATGATGGTAACAAGTGGAAACAAAGTGAAGGAGACGATCAATATCGTCGAGCCGTCTACACGTTTTGGAAAAGAACGAGCCCCTACCCTGCATTCATGACCTTTGATGGCGTCGGGAGAGAGTCTTGCAGTTCTCGCAGGATCCGAACCAATACACCACTTCAAGCGCTTAATGCGATGAATGATCCTGTATATATGGAGCTTTCTAAAAAACTAACCCAGCGGGTCTGGGATAATGATCCAAAGAAAATGATAACAGACGCATATCAGTTAGCAACATATAACACGATATCAGAAAATAAACTGGACATACTAAGTGATCTATATGATCAATCCGTTCAATCTTATAAGCAAGATTATACATTAGCAAAGGAAATAACAAATGGAGTCAAAACAGAAAAGCCAGAAGCTTTTGCTGCAATGGTTATTGTCTCCAATGCAATCTTTAACTTAGATGAAGTAATCACCAAAACATAACTGCTAAAAACGATGTCCAAGAACACTGATCGTCTGAAACTTGAAGCTATCCAAGCAAAACTTGGAAGAGACACCCGACGTCAGTTTCTTAAAAATTGCACACTCGGTCTAGGAGGATTTGCCATAAACTCGCTGTTAAGTGGATGCGGTCCTTCACAACCATCCGTTTCTCAAAAAGAAATAGCCAATCGCGTACTGCAAAACGTCAGTCACTTTGCTCCAAAAGCCAAGTCCGTCATCTATCTACACATGGCAGGGGCACCTTCGCAATTAGAATTGTTTGATTATAAGCCAGAGCTCGCAAAACTAGATGGACAAGACTGTCCTCCATCGTTATTAGAAGGCAAAAAGTTTGCCTTCATCAGAGGCGTACCTAAGATGCTTGGACCACAAGCAAAGTTTGCAAAGCATGGTGCAAGTCAAACTTGGCTCAGCGACTTCATCCCTCATCATAGAGAAATTATTGATGACATCACCCTACTCAAAGGTGTCACCACAGATCAGTTCAATCATGCACCTGCTCAACTACTGATGCAAACTGGAGGCGCAAGGCTCGGACGACCGAGCATGGGTTCGTGGGTGACATACGGATTGGGATCTATGAATGACAATTTACCATCTTTTGTCGTCTTAGTATCTGGTGGAAATAATCCAAGCGCAGGTAAAAGCATATGGGGCAGTGGGTTTTTACCTTCAGTCTATCAAGGAGTACAATGCCGCTCAAAAGGTGATCCCATCCTCTACTTGCAAGATCCAAAAGGCGTCAGTCGTGACATTAAAAAACTGAGTATCGATGCCATCAATAAAATCAATGAGCAAGAATATCAAGAATACGGTGATCCAGAAACACTAAGCCGTATCGCTCAATATGAACTGGCCTACAAAATGCAAATATCTGTCCCTGAAGTAATGGACATCAGTAAAGAACCAGCATACATCCACCAACTATATGGCACCGAACCCGGTAAAGAGTCATTTGCAAACAACGCCCTACTCGCTCGCAAGTTAGTGGAGAACGGTGTTCGCTTTGTTCAGCTTTATGATTGGGGATGGGACTCGCATGGTACTGAAGCAGAAACTGCACTGGACATCGGTTTCAAAAACAAGTGTAAAGAGATTGATCAACCCGTAACTGCGCTCATCAAAGACTTAAAGCAAAGAGGGCTCCTTGACGAAACCTTAGTAGTTTGGGGAGGAGAGTTTGGCCGAACACCCATGGCAGAAAATAGAGAAGGTACTGATAATGCCTACAAAGGGCGTGACCATCACGTAGAAGCATTTACGATGTGGATGGCTGGCGGAGGTATCAAAAAAGGATATACACATGGTGAGACTGATGAGATCGGATATTCCACTATCAGTGGGAAAGTGACACCTTATGATTTACAGGCTACTATCCTCAATCAGCTTGGTTTTGATCATGAGCGATTTACTTATCAATATCAGGGAAGGCCTTTTCGGTTGACGGATGTTGAGGGTCGGGTGATTGAGGAGATTGTGGCATAGACTATTAATTATTCACTTTATAAAAAACCCAAGTGCCTTGCCAATTTCACATTACCAAGGCACCTGGTTAATTATCTTCAATTATAGAATCAGCTTACCAGTCCATGCAAAGTTTTCTGAGATAAACTTCCCTCCTTCCTGCGAGATTACACCAAGACTACTACCATCTTCTGGGAAAAGAAATGAAGAACCAGTGGGATTACCTTGTAACCCAAATGTACCCGTCCCTATTTCAATTAACCACTTGCCTTCTCTTAAAAAGCCGGTATCTCCTTGTGCTATAGTTTATGTGATGAGCGCAGCCATTGCTATGATGATCAGTAATAATCTTTTCATTAGATGAGTTTTGTGAACATCAATGATCCAACAATCATCATCTAATTATGATACTCTTTGATAAGTGAAGTTATTGAGTAGATCAGTGTAGGGACCTATTCTATAATCGTTGAGCTCCCATTTTGTAAGATAAAATCCATCGGCGCAAGATATCTCCGACATCGCCCAGTTATCAAGACATCAATAATTAAAATAACTGTGCGAGATTAGAAACCTCTTACAACGTATTAATTAGAAAGTTATAAAAGTCCTACTCCACAACAGGCGTAACCACAAACTTCCTAAACTCTACAGGACCATGATCGCCTTGGATAAACATTGAGCCCGGTGCACCTTCATCACTATCTAAAGCTCCGCCTGTTATACCAGGTATCGATTGATCTGTGATGATCGCTTTTCCATTCGCTACGATGGTGACACGACTTCCGATCAAGGTAATCTCATATCGTTGCCAAGTACCAGGATCTCCTGCTGCCATCTCATTGGGTGTTAAGAAGCCGTAGATCCCACCAAAATATATATCAGAAGGTTCCTTGCCTTTACCATCTTCGATCTGTACTTCATATCGACCTCTGAGGTAGATACCGCTATTTCCATTTTCTGGATATCGGAACTCTGCTACCAGTTTGAAGTCAAAGAACTTTTGATTGGTTAAAAGATTAGAACCTGATTTTGGGCTGGTTAGGATACCATCTTTTACTATCCATTGGTTCTCTCCTGTGACATGCCAGCCCGTTAGGTCTTTACCGTTAAATACTTCAATCGGCTTGCCCCACTTTGGACTATCATTATGCGGAAGCACAGGCGCTCGCTTGCCAGTCCAAGAACTGACTGAGCCATCTGTATAAATCATCGACCCAGAGAGCTGAGCATCATCTAACTTACCTGTAAATATCATATCCTCTGCTCCTCCTTCCCACTGCGGTGGTATCGCAAATCTAAAGTTACCCTGATCATCTACCTTAACGACACTGATTGGTCTTGCACTGCCCATGGTGTAGACAAATCTGCCTACCAGTGTATTTATACCCGAGTGCTTGATTTCTAACCAAGATGGAAGGGATTTACCATCTTTTTCTATGGTTAAGTCCCATCTTCCTTCGAGCTCTTTGGTATTTTGAGCATCTACATAAGAGATAAGCAAAAGAAAACTAAGCAAAAGAGTCATTCTATACAGCCTATTTATCATAATCGATTATTTTCTTGTTAGCGAGCTAATATAAGTATTGCTCCGAGATCATGGGATGCCCGTTAGGGTATTAATCATTCATTATCAACACTTTGCGATATGAATGATAGATCATACATCTGTGATGTGGCTCAATATTTGCACAACACATACCAACTGTATCATACAATCAGATGTCATGAGAATTGGCCTGCAGATCATCTGCATCTTATTACTAGGGTTTACAGCAGGTGCTCAAAAAGCATCTAAAAAAGCTGTTGTCTTGATCAATGGCACACCTTATCTCGCAGATGTTACCCCTGACGGAAATATAACAACCACCTACCAACGCATCAATAGCTACTTCGCTTCATCAGAAAGTACCGCCAATATGGTCAGTCGTCTTTCTAAAATAGCAGAACCTACTGATAGTCAAATTGTATTTTTTGAAAAAGAAGAAGAGCCTGTTCCGTCTTATACAAAAGAGAACAAAGTTGCTATCCTTACTGGCGCTGAACAATACATTGGATTTAGTCCTGATAGAGCGCTATTGCAAAAAGCAGGTGTTGACCAAATTAGAAAAATATCAGAAAGTTATAGAGCAAAGGCCATCAGCTCAATCAATGTAACCAGCTATCACATCGGTAACTATAGATCAAAATCACTCGCGCGCAATAGAGGCAATGCCGTAAAGGATCTACTCAATGCTTTTGGTGTTTCATCATCCAGCATATCTACACAGACCCAACAAGGAACCAGCGACACCAAGGTTAACTTTATCCACGTCACTTTTTAGAATTTTACAATTCTACTTTGACAGTCTTAACAATCGAACCTCAGTGGTGATATCCACAAATCCCATCTTCTTATAGAATGGCTTCATCTCTTCTTTACAATATAGTTCTATATGGTTCACGTCTGCGCATACTTCAGAACTTAGAACAGAGCCCATGATCAGTCGACCCACCTTCTTCCCTTGATGGGCTTCATCAACGATCACATCAAAAATCATCGCTTTCTCAACTCCATCGGTGATCACCCTCGCATATCCGATGAGATTACCTGCTGGATCAAAGACTCCAACATTGAGATCACTACCTTCCATTACGCTAACCGTAGACGACAGATCTCTATCTGCTGCCCACCAAGTCTGTTTGTACAGACGCAAAACATCAGCTGCATAATTTGATGTAAGAAGCGCTACAGCTTTAAAAGAATGATGATCCATCGAGGTTGATTTTAGACCAAGATAGTATCTTGATTGAAAATTTGAGATCATGAGACTTTTATCGAGCATCTTTATACTACTCACTTGTATCACATTAGGCTATAGCCAGATGTACTTCCCAGGACCTACTGAAGAGTGGACATATAAGACACCGGCAGAAGTGGGGCTCAACTCGGACAGCATCAGAAGTGCCGTTAGCTTTGCCCAAGCAAATGAAAGCACAGGAGAGCGCAACTTAGAGATCAATCATTATCTCAATGGGTTTGGCAGAGAGCCTTTTGGTGATGGAGTGGGACCTTTTAAGACACGCGGTCAACAGACAGGAGTAATCCTCAAGGATGGTTTTATCATCGCGGAGTGGGGTGATCCAGAAAGAGTCGATATGACCTTTAGTGTTACCAAGAGTTTCTTATCCTCTACGATCGGCATGGCTTATGACAGAGGGTTGATCACTAATATTCATGATCCCGTTGACAAGTATATGGCTCCGATCATGCCACTTCAGTCAGCAAGAGGAACCAACAAAGCGGATCACTTAGGAGAACCTATGGTCATAGAGCCATTTAAGTCAGAGCACAATAGTAAGGTCACATGGGATCACTTACTTAGACAGACCAGTGATTGGCAAGGGACATTATGGGGCAAACCAGACTGGTCTGATCGTCCTAGTGGCGAACAATCAGAGAGAATCAAAAGAGACAGAGTAGAGCCGGGTACTGTATACGAGTATAATGATACCAGAGTCAACTTACTCGCTTTAGCTGGAACAAACATTTGGCGACAGCCGCTTCAGAAAGTGCTAAAAGAAAATCTCATGGATCCAATCAACGCTACATCGACATGGCGGTGGATGGGTTATGAAAACTCTTGGATCATCATGGATGGTCAAGCGGTCGAGATCCCAAGCGGAGGTGGCCATTGGGGTGGAGGTATGTTTATCAATGCTTATGATCAAGCGAGATTTGGTTATCTGACGATGTGTCGCGGTAAGTGGAGGGGCAAGCAGATCTTATCTGACGAATGGGTATCCATGGCACTTACGCCAACTACTGCAAATACGTCTTACGGTTACATGAATTGGTTTCTAAATACTGATCAAAAGATGTTACCCAGTGCACCAGAGTCTGCATTTTTCCATC
>CALIHL010000132.1 GCA_938022935.1 uncultured Saprospiraceae bacterium | reverse complement strand
GTATCGGGTCTTCTATGTTAGTTGGTAGCTGTACCAACATAGCAGATATCTGATTTCCACTATTAGATGCATCAGTATGTGCTCTTGTTGAGATAGGCACCATAGCAACCAGAGGCTTCTTTGGCAGTTGATCTTTGTCGTTGAGGTACTTTCTTAATGCACCTGCACAAATCGCGAGTATAACATCGTTGAGGGTAGTTCCCATTGCTTTTTTAAGCACTTTCACTCTATTAAGATCAAGGATTGCAGAGTTCCATTTTCTTTGAGCGGATATGATACCGTTGAGCGGAGTAGCAGGTGCAGAAAAGGGTGCTGTTGGAAGGTCTAAACTCTGCGATCTGGTTATAACTCCGGTTTTTACTGTAGCTGCGAGTGCATTTCCTACGATAGTTGGAAGCTTAAGTGGGTTTTTAGCAAAGTCTACTGTACTTTTTACTACCAGGTCAAGTTCGTTAGGAAGCTTCTTCGGCTTGAAAGGCTTAGGTGCGGGTATTGGTTTAGCTTTAGGAAACATGTCAAATATCAAGCTCATCATACCAGCGCCAGCCATCCCATCGATGGCAACATGATGGACTTTAGATATAATAGCTACAGAACCTTTAGGTACTTGAGGAATCTCATCAAGACCTTCGACAAATGTAAAAGACCAGAGTGGTCTAGATCTATCGAGTGGCTCTGTAAACACACTTGATGCTAGTGACCGCAGTTGTTTCCATGCTCCAGGTTGAGGTAAAGCGACATGCTGCAAATGCAGATCAATGTTGAAGTTAGGATCATCCACCCAATAGGGATAGTCGATACTCATCGGTACAAACATCAATCTTTTTCTCAATGCAGGCATCTGATGAATCCTTGAAAGTAAGACCTCTCTAAAGGTTTCGAACTTCAATGATCCTTCGATGACAGCAACACTGCCTACATGCATGGGACTTGTATCCGACTCTGCATATAAGAAAGCGGCATCCATGCCACTTATAGGCGTGATGTTTTTGTTGTCTAACGGGTTAAGTAACTTCTTTATCATATCCTGTGTGAGCTGGTACATTGACGCTGTAGATGAAATTAGGATCATCTACTTTCTCAATCAATATAACAATTGATATGAAGGAAGTCTAAACTCTCGTGATAATTATAATGAAGGGTAAAATAGCTTATCCTCTATTTTATTGGCAGGCTCAAAATGAGTCCAATTGTGTTGATCCAGTTGTAATCTGTCTTTAATGATTTCAAGTACCGCTGGATTGACACCCAGACCAAGATGGCTACCTCTGACCTGTATGTTTTGGTGATATTTGTCTTCAACCACCTCCATACAGGTCTCCCATGGGACAACACCATCTTCTTTACTGTATATAGCTGTTGTCGGAAGTGGTGCCGGATCTGGGATACCTTTGAGCAACTCTGGATCTACATCCTCAGTCCCTCTACCATCTGTAAGAAGATCATAAATCCACATGGCATTGTTAGGCTCATTAACACCAGCAAATGGTGATCCTAGTGTGATGATTTGTCTGATGAGGTTTGCTTTTCGCTTGCCGATCTCTCTGGCAAATACACCTCCTAAACTCCATCCGATGATACTTACCTTAGTACGATGAGTTAGATAGATGTCCTCAACTCTCTCAAGAAGGAGGTCAAGATACTCTTCATTGGCATAGTTACGCCCTGCGCCCCATCCATAAGGAGTATATCCAAGGTTCTTTAAAAATGATCTCAATGGTGCTGTAGACATGTCTGTTGCCATAAACCCTGGCAAGACAAGGACTGGGTGACCATCACCGCTCTTATCTTTGTTTCTAAAGAACTTATAAGGAAGGAATGTACTCAGTTCAAAGAGTGCTCTATGCCCCTCAGTGGCCAACCAGAATAGGGAAGGCTTGCTTATCTCACTAGAAGATACTTCTTCTGTTTCTACCATAGACGATTAGACTTTTCACTCAAATGTACAAAATTGTTATATGTACTTTAAGCGATATAAAAGTAGCAGAATATAACTGCTACCCAAACAAAATCTCAAACTCATTAAAGGCTTGAATAACTATGTTTGGCTGATACAATAAGGATTATTTACCCTAATTAGTTCATTATTACCTAACAGAATGACACTATTGTCTTGTGTCTACCCTTATTGAACATTAAAGTTTTGACTTTTGTCAAATAGAAAAACGGCAGCACAAAAAGATGTGCCACCGTATATTATACCAAAATTAATCGTTCTCTTAATTCTTGCTAAAAAGCCCTGAAAAGCGCTTTCCGCCCTGAGTAAGTTGTTTCTTAACTATCTCCAATGTATCGAACATTAGGTCCTGCTGATTAGCTGCAAGCTTAAGACCACCCTTGATAGCCTTGTCTGCAACTTCTTGCCATTCTGCACCTCTCTTGATAGAGAAGTCAACTACTTCTTCTGAAGTCTCATAAACAAACTCATTTGCATTCTTAGCTGTCTTTCTTACTTGAGACATGCCTTTAGTGATCTGATCGTTGATGTTTATTGTTTTTATTTTTTTAGCCATGATATTCTATATTTCTTGTTATGTGATTAATTGAGATACGTCTTACTTATTGATCTTCTTTGCTTGAGAGATCCAAGACTTTACACTTGCACCTCTTAAAGAAGCACCTGATTTTTCGATTGTATTTTCAACTGTAGTTGCTGAAGCTTTAGCAAGAGCGTTGATTGTTTTGATACCGCCTGCTTTAAGCACTTTTTCCATTTTTGGACCGATACCATCGATTACTTTAAGATCGTTAGCTACAACTTTTGTAGTCTTCGCTACTGCCTTAGTTTTTCTTGCTGCTACTTTTTTAGTTTTCACAACTGCTTTTTTCGCAACTACTTCAACTTCTTTGATTGCTTTTGTTGGTGCCGGGATAGCAGGTATACGCTCGTTGAGTTCAGTCTGAACTGCGTCGATCGTTTCTTCAACATTGTTTTTTATCGCTTCAACTCTCTTAGTTGCGTTCTTTCTGAACTTCGCAACAGCCTTGTCATTCCATCCGATCAACTTCTTAAATCTTACTGTTCCGAAGTCGAACTGGTCTTTCAAGCTTTCGATCGTGTCAAATACGATATCAACTTGCTTCTCTACAAGAGGAGTTGATTTCTTTACGCTTTTCGCAAATAACTTCTGGTACTTCTCGCCAGTGATAACTGCTGCATCGATAAGCTCTTCTGAGTTATTGATAAGTGTGCTGTTAAGATCTGCAAGTGTGTTTTTAACGCTTGCTTTTTTTGCTGTCTTTCTTCTTTTTGTCGCGGTTGCTGTTGCCATGGTATTTGTGATTTATAGCTTTTCTTAATAATTATGATACAAAGATGAATCAGGCGAGTTACAGATGAGTTACACTTTAGTTTCAATAAGCCATTTTTATGAATAAATGCAAATAACTCAGAATTACTAGCTATACGTCGAGGCTGAGATGGCGTTCATCTATAAAAAAAAGCGTTATGCATCAATCATCGTTTAACTTAAGAAGATAAAATCTACAACTATGAAATACTTGAACACTTTATTTATTCTGTTCTTAGCATTTGGCTTGACCGCTCAGATCACGACTGGCTCCTTAACCATGGAAATCACTGATGTTAGCTCTACTATGCCTGGTGGTGAACAGATGGCTGAGATGATGAAAGGCTCTGAGATGTCAATGCACTTTACTCCAGATAAGCAACTAACGGTTAACAATATGAAAATGATGGGCATGGATATGAAAACGCTAACTTTTATCGACGGAAAAGAGAGTACAACTTTTATGGATATGATGGGACAGAAAATGAAGATCACAATGGATATTTCTGATCTGTCTGACTTTGGACTTGATGGAGATGATCTTTTAGGTCTTTATGAAATAGAATATGACAAATCTGACACAAAGGAAATTTTAGGATATACATGCTATAAAGCAGACATAACAATGGATATGTCGAGCTTCTCAAATGGAGCACCCATGCCCGAAGGCATGGAGAATACTAATATGGTAGCTTATTTAACAGATGACATTAAGATGTCCAACTTTAATATGAAGGAATTCAAAGGATTACAGTTTAAGGGGACGCCTTTGATGATGATAATAGATATGGGGGTGATGACTATGACGTATGAAGCAACAAGCTTTAATAAAGATGTAGACCCTGCAATTTTTAATCACCCTGAAGGGGAGTATAAAGAGATGGACCCTTCCATGCTTGAAGGGTTTGGAATTAGAAAACGTTAAGCACAACTGCTTAACTACATTATAGAATCATAGATCTCCTGAGTCTCTGGAAGAGGATCTAAGCCAAACTCTTTATCTAGTACTTTGACACACTGCTGGTACGACTTTATAGCCGCAGGACGATTGCCTTGTGTGAGATATGCCTTCATCTGAAGTTGATATGCATCTTCCCAAGTATTGTCTATGGAGATAGCTTTTTGTGCCAGTCTTACAGTTTCTAATGGCTGCTGCTTTAGCATCAACTCTGCCAGTGATATGTATGCGCTTAGAATCAACACTTGGAGTCTTTCTCGCTCTTCGCTACTCCAATCTTCGTATATACGATTAGGTAGATAGATACCGCTGTGGCATTCTAAAGCAGAACGATAGGCGCTGATTGCAATATTGTCGTTAGTACCGCGAGCTTCATTTGCGACAGCGATATAATCCTCAACAGCTTGTGCATCTATCCATATCTCTTCATGGTTGATTTGATAGGTGATACCTTGTCTGATGATGAATTTAGGGTCAGTGCGTGGCGGTCGATTGGGTTCAAGTGCTTTGTTGATGCCATGTAGTGCTACCTTGAAATTGCGATCGCCTTCATCTTTCTCAGCATCTTCCCAGAGGCGATCTATGATCTTCTCCCTATGCAAACTGCTTCGAGAACGCGCTGTAATTAGAAATTGAAATAACTGTAGCGTCTTGTCTCTGCCCCAAGTCTTAGAGCTAATCGACTGACCATCAACAACGGCAGAAAAAGAACCAAATGTTCTGACTTGAAGAGAAGCTGAAGATTGCTTTTCTTTTAGTACTGATAGTCGATCGTCTAGCCCTGACATATAGTAAGGCTTACTTCTTTTTCTTACTTAACTTATCCACTTTGTCATGGAGGCTGGCAAGTTGGGTAGTGACTTGCTGGAGTTTATCTCTGAGGTCATTGTAGTCAGATTTCTTAGCGCCTAACCATTCGTCGATCTCGAGTCGTTGCCCGATGTCTTCGCCTACCTGGCTGATCTGTTCTTGTATCTGAGCTACGCCTTTTCTGGGATCTTTGATTGTCTCTATTGCCATCTTGGCTCCAGTTGCTGATAGCTTCTTCCAGATATCCAAACTTCTAGTCAGTATGCCTTCTTGTTCTTCTGGCGATTTATTGATAGTAGCCTGCTTGGTTAACTCTGATAGCTTGGTTTGTATAAACTGTATGGCATCAGAAAACTCTACAAAGTTTTCTTTATCGCCCCCTTGTACATGAGAGATCTTTCCTCGCCATTGTACTTGAGCATCACCTTTGCCATCTTCATATATCTTCTGTGAGAATCGTACCATGAATGATGCTGTTTGGTCATTATTGTTTGCCATATTTTATGCTATTACTAATGTATGAAGTGATCGGTTGATTGGATTTGACTATGACAAGATAATTGAAATTAGCTCAATCTTTTCTTTCTATTGCTCTACTTATTCTTGTAGGAAAGATCTAAACTCTTCCAAGATGTTTCTATCCATGTCATCAGAAAGATACCTGAAGTGACCGTCCTTACCTATGATTTCGTAGAGCGGGATCGAGCTGATCTGATAGTCTGGGTAAAGGTCGCCTTTGGCTGATAAAGCGTTGACACCTGACAGCTGTTGCTTGCCTAATGACGTGGTCCAAGCCTGGGAAGTCTCGTCTATAGAAACATTAAGAAGCGTGATGCCGATATCGCTGAGTTGTGACCTCATCTCATCGTACTTCTTAAAGTTAGTTATACAAGGCTTACACCACGACGCCCAGAAACTAATATAAAGCACCTCTCCTCTGAAGTCAGAAAGCATCTTGGTGGAACCATCTTCCATCGTCATGGCAAAGTCTGGTGCCAACTGAGCGTTACCATTCTCTTGAGCAAAAGTTGGCAATGCGCTGATAGCAAGCACTATTGTAAATAGTAAGTTTTGGACTGGATTCATCATCGTTTTTCAATTACGGTATTTGTGATATTGAGACGATGAAGGTAGAAGAAGGTTACCCTTTCTTAGCAGCCTCGACTTTTCTTTTCATTTCAGCATCCCAATCGTATTCGATCTTTTCGTAGTTGGAGATCTCGCCACCTGGGAAAGCATGACTTTTCATCACACTGAGGCGACTTCTAAATTCTATCTTCTTAAGATTAAAACCATTAGAAGTTCCTTCTGGTATGATCTTGAGTTGGATGCCAAGTCGACCATTAGGGTCTAACCATGCGTACTCAAACTCATTGGTATCGGTTTTTTGTTCGCTATCGCCATAGACATCGATGAAGTCCCAGTCATCTCTTCCTCCGATACCTGTGCTATACATGCTCACGAAGTAGTCAACACTATCAACATCAAGAGTTTTGTTAGAAAACTCTTGAAAGACTGGAAGGTGACGATTCGTTTTGATCGCTTTTAAGATTAGATCAGCATATGCTTTTGCATCTTCCGCCTTATGAAAGGGAAGATCGTCGATCATTTTTTTGCTTTGAGTATTGTTGTTACCGCAAGCAAAGATGGTGATGCAGATGATGCCGAATAATATGTACTTCATGTGTTCTTTTCAAAAAAGATGCAAAAGTGAGCTTTTCTTATGTGTTAGGCAAATCTCCCGATAAACCAAGTGTCTATTATTAAACACTTTGAATGATGGATCAATTACACAGAGTAGCAATTATTCTATCTTTCCACTGACTATGGATGATCTTATAGGACAAGTAGATGGATTTATATCTGAGTTTGCCTCACTTGCGTGGGGCTTGCCCTTGTTGATATTATTGATCGGCGGTGGCTTGTATCTGTTATTAAGGATAAAGTTTTTACCGTTCAGATATCTTGGGCATACTATAGCTTTGCTCCGAGGCAAATATGATGAAGCCGATGCGGAGGGTCAGATATCTCACTTTCAAGCCTTGTCGACGGCGCTTGCTTCTACCGTTGGTATGGGCAATATCGCTGGTGTTGCAGTAGCTATATCCATCGGGGGACCCGGAGCTATCTTTTGGATGTGGGTGAGCGGGATCATAGGGATGTCTACTAAGTTTTTTACATGTGCTTTAGCCATCATGTATCGTGGTAAAGATAGTCGAGGAGAGGTGCAAGGAGGACCTATGTACTTTATAACAGAAGGGCTTGGCGCCAAATGGAAACCACTGGCCATCTTCTTTAGTCTTGCTGGACTCATTGGAGCATTGCCAGTATTTAATGTCAATCAGTTAACCCAAGCGATAAGAGATATACTGCTAAAACCTCAAGGCCTTTATGTCTCAGGATATTCTGAGTTGATGATAGGTATCGTACTCTTGGTTATAACGTCATTTGTTATCCTGGGAGGGCTGAGCAGGAT